>JAIRJY010000191.1 GCA_031260365.1 Nitrososphaerota archaeon
GTTTGTTCAATACTAATTTGCCATGCCAAGAACCACTTATTTCATTAAACCTATGAAACTTTGAGTTATTAACCAATTACACCACTAGGCATTTCTAGTCTCTTTCGAATCGATAAGAATTCTGTTGTTTGGAGTTTTGTCAATTTTGATTTTGACATTGCTGTTTGTCCTTTTGTTGTTTAATGAGCATCCTATAACTGTCTATTTCTCGCCGTTTGTTATCTGTAAGGATAACCTCATTTAATAAGAGTTCGTTTTTGTGATTTAACACATAGTTAAGCATAGCCTTTCTATAGTTAACCAGTAAATCCTGACATGCATCACATATAGTTGAGTGTTCCGTGGTGACACCTAATTTTTTAAGAATGCCCTTAGGCCCTAATGTGTGTATTAACCAAAAAACTATGTTTGATTGAACACGGTTCAAAATAACTGCTAAGCTTTCAGAGTAAAGGTTACCTACAGTAAGATCGGAGACGTCCATGCTGGCATGTCCACAGCATACTTTGACATTCCCATCGGGATGAAAAGATATAGATCGTCCCACCTCAGTACACCCTTTACGAGTTTTGACATCATCAATCGTTAAATTAATGGGTATTCGATTAACATCATTTTTTAAATTTGCGCCTCGCCCATTTAGACTAGGCGTATTTTCCATAAACAAAATTTTTTTGCTTATTTCATTTGATGAAATACCTAATTTTTCAGCCATATAGTTCTGAATATATTTAGAAGTGTATTTTGAGTAATTGTCAATAATTGTGGAAATAACAGGTTTAATATTGTTGCTAAATGTGGCTTCAACAAAATGCACTATATTATCAATGGAAACAAATTTGGCATGGTAATCATCAAAACTAGTGTTAATTTCGTTTAAACCTTCAGCCACTAGCTCTTTAACAAACTTCTCAGCCTCTTCTTTTGAAGTAGCCCACCAAGCATTAGTCACTACGCGTGTTGACCAACCATTATCTCGTGCAAGATTTAAGCCTTTTACGAGTTTTTCTTTCTGTAATGTTGTTTCGCCACCAGTAAACACAACTACTTTAAATGACGAAACCTTTTTCAACTGATTAAAAATAGATTCTATCAACTCATCAGACATAGTTGCCTTTATGCTTGGACTACTTGAAATGCTACAGTGTTCACAAGTAAAATTACATTGATAATCAATAAAAAAAGTGGCAATTTGAGGAATCAAACAAATTCAACTCAATCAGCCTTTTTTCTCAAAATCTCCGGCACCAAGTCTGCTCCATCCACAGGAGCACCCAACAGCAGCACAGCAACTACCGCCTGAGCAGCTCCCGCAACTTCAGTTGCTATTGCAACCATGTGAGCAACTAAATAATCCCCGTATACGAGAACCCCTTCCTCTTCTGCTCGCAGAGGTGTATATCCAGGACTGTTTAGGATATTTATGATTTCGCGCTCCTCACGATTAAAAGGATCAACTTTCTTAATGTCCGTGTTTGATAGGTTTATGTTGTTTATGCCCGTTTCTACAAGTACTTTCTGTGGGTTCTCGTAAAAATTTATTCGGAATTCATCGTCTAGATATAAACGCCAATTAAACTTATAAAAAGCTTCAGCGTCTATATCAACAGACAACTTGTCCATATTCACAAGAGACAAATTATTTTCAAATTCTCCGTTTGATACTTTCATGCAGTTAAACACCAAACAATTTGGGTGGTATAGTCTAATAAACATTGTCATCACAAGTTTTTGTAACTGGCGCTGTTTTATTTAGTGGGTGGATAGTCGCCCCTTGAAATGAATGTAATAGCAGTAGAACTTGGCATCGGAATTCTGAGGGTAAATCATTTGTGGGAAAAGACAAAAAGTCACACTTTACGAAAATTTAATATATAGAACGGCATAAGAACTATTTGATGGTTGTTTGTGAAGTACATAGGCAGATCTAACAGAAAGAATGAAAACTTGCAAAGCACATTACACTATAGGCTATACGTCAAGGAGCTCATTTTTCACTTAAAGCGCTTATTCCAGTGTTCAAAAAAGCGTGTTTATATCGGAGTGACTAACTATGGTTGATATCCTTATGATTGTTCCGCCACCAGGAGTTGTATGCTCTAAATTCTCCGAAGGTGTACCGCCTTTAGGCATTGGTTACATCTTAGCAATGCTCAATCAAGAAGGTTTTTCAACCGCTATACACGACTTTGCTATAGATAGTACACCACTAACTGATCTAGAACTAATTCTGCAACGTGAGAAACCAAAAATCGTTGGCGTTTACGCCTCAACAATCATGTATCGGAACGCCTCCCGTATCGCAAAAATCGTAAAAAGATACAACCCCGAAATTTTAACTATTTTTGGTGGTCCACATTCTTCTGCACTACCACACGAAAGCTTAATTGATGGAGCAGACATCGTCGTCAGAGGCGAAGGCGAATATACAATGTTAGAACTTGCAAAAGCATTCATACGAGAAAAAGGTCAAATTGACCAAATTGCAGGGATATCTTACAAAAAAAATGATGTCATAATCGACAACACATCTCGAGATCTTATTGAAAATTTGGATGTGTTGCCTTTTCCAGCGTATGACGCTTTTGGCAAATATCCTGTTTGGGGAAGTATTTTAACGGGTAGAGGTTGTCCTTATCAGTGCGTATTTTGTGCAGGTAAGAATGTTTTTGGTGGTAAATACCGGTTTAGAAGTGTTGAAAATGTTTTTGAAGAAATCAAGCTACTCTACGACAAATATAATGTTAGGGAATTTTGTTTTATTGATGATACATTTACCGCTGTTTCGAAAAGGGCGGAAGACATTTGTAATTTTATTTTGCAAGAGCACATGGATATTGTGTGGTGGTGTGAGACGAGGGCTGACTGCATTACTAAAGACTTGCTTGCGCTGATGGCGAAAGCTGGGTGTAAGCAGTTACAGTTTGGTGTTGAGAGCGGAGATAATAGAGTATTACAGGATATTCGTAAAGGTATTACTGTTGAAATGGTGGAACTCTCAGTTAAAAGAGCATTTGAAGCAGGTATTTTGTCGAAATGCAGTTTTATGGTTGGACATCATTCAGATACTCTTGAGAGTTTGAATAATACTTTGCAATTCACTGAAAAGCTGATTAAGACTTATTATGTTCACGCTGTGGTGGGGGTGAATACGCCATTTCCAGGTTCAGACACTTATGATCACGCAGAGGAGTTGGGCTTGGATATTTTTAATAGAGATTGGGATAGTTACAATTTTGTTACTACTGTATTTAATAGTAAGTATTTGAAGGCTCAACAAATCTCTAGCCACTTCAATCAAGCATTGGCTTTAATTAATAACTCAAAAAATCAATATCACATTGATGACCACATATATCGTGTTTCGCCGTCACTCTACACGTTAAAACCAAACAGTAATCGGTAAATCCCAACATATGTCACATCGCATAGTTCGTTTGTTTCAGTGTTACCTTGTGAACAACATACAAAAAAGGTCCGAAGCAAAGTTAACACGATTTATCAAAACCCAAAATATACACTACCTAAAAGAACAAAGTAAAACAAATTAAAAAAAAGATAAGATCACACGATCTAAATACCAATGCTACCAATGCCACATCTACTTCAGAGAACCAAAAGAACACACTACACAAGACATTTCCGAACAACAAATAACAAACCTGCGGAAATGTATTACTGAGGAACATGGAATACAAAAAAAAGAATATTTCCCGATTATTGTTGAGGTGTTAATTGGTGAACATTTTGTGAAAAACTATTGGCGAGCGTTTGGGTATTCTGGTTGCCTACGATAAGGTATTCGCCATTTTTTAATTCTATCATAAGACTAGTAGAGTTTGTCGTTGCCACATAAGCTCTTGCATCATTCCCCAAAGTAAATACGCCAACATTCACCTCATCAAAATTGGTTCCATATTGTTTACTTAATTTAAAGTCGCCTGAACCTATCTGTCCAACAAAAGCAACAGCTATTTCATCGGAAGCAACAATTTTGTTACTGTTAATAGAGAGAAGAGCTCCAATAAAAGTAAATTTGGATTCTACATTTATGTATCCAGATCCAATTGTCACTACTGAAGTCGCTGTATTGGTATATACTGCACTATAGAAAAGACTCCCACCCACCATTAACGTTATACCAAGCAGAGCCAAACCATATTTACTATTTATACCTACACCCCACCCCACAAGTCTTCTACCAAACGTTGAACGATCTTTGAACCGAGAATTTAATATCAACCACAATGCTAACAAAATAACGCCAGCTAGTACAATACCCATTATAATAATGTACGTACCATTTGCTGTTGACGATGATGGTTGCACAGTGAATTGCTCAGGTGACAATGATAAACTTACCACAGTTAAATTCCGTTTTGCTGTTAATATATGTTTGGAACTACAGAGCTTTGCGACATACTATTTTTTTGTGAATTTCCATATTTAGTAGTTGCGGATTAAAATATTTGTAGCCTATTTGTATAATGTTGTGAATTATAGCTTTGAGTGTTCTTGTGTTGCTTTTCTTGGGATTAATTTCTTTCGTATTTTAGTGATCTCTCGTCGTTTGAGCATATGAGATTGTCCAAAAAAGATCATTAGATCCAGTGTAAGGCAATTACTATATAGAAAAGGAAAATAAAAAAAAGAAGTTATTCGTTGATTTGAGTTTTTTTGAACGTTAACCAGCCTATCAACAGAAAAACTGTAATATATGTTAAAGCGATCGCAAGCCCACGGAGAGCAACAAAATCTATAGATTCCGTGTACCGTAACTCTGTTGTTGGCAATACTTGATCCCCCGCTTGCACTGACCAAATATCTATTTTAGAAAAATCCACCCTTTGCCCAGAATGCAGCAACGCATAAACCAAGTTTACACCTAAATAATCTGTACCCGCACTAACTGAAAGAGCAGTATTATCCACAGTAACCAGAGTTCCGCTAGCTCCAGTACCAGGTAAATAATTCAGTGCGGGAGAAGGACCGGCAAAAACAGAAACAACAGGCAAAGCAATGACAAGTGAAATAAACAAGCCTAAAGAGATAATTACTGTTAATATCGTGTTTTTTGTAACTGTACCCATAGCAAAGAGTATTGAAATCCAAATAAAAGCACTAACAATATTCCCAAACAAAACAATAGGGAGAAGCCCAAGACTATTTTGCGGCCCATAAACAAAAAAGGCGCCAGCAGTTGTAAAAGTAAAAATTACCGTAAAAGAAACAAACAAAATAACGAAAGATGCAAACAATTTTCCCAAATAGACTGTTGTACGGGAAACAGGCTTAGTTAATAATGGCACTATTGTACCACTCTCAAACTCACTAGACATACTATTCATAGCTATAACTAGTGC
>JAIRJY010000020.1 GCA_031260365.1 Nitrososphaerota archaeon
CATCACAATAAACTTCTTGCATAACTTGGTCCCCAACATGTATACTTAACGTAAACGATGAAATAAAAGATCATTTAGACAAAAACATCACTTAGAATACAAAAACGAAGTGATTTTAGGTTATGCAAGAAGTCTAATAAACAAGTTTTAGTCTAAACGTAGCAAACAAAATACGTAATTCAAAATATTGTGTTCTCGAGAACCAAAATAATACGCTAAAAAACATGGATATTATGATTATAACTCGCCCCACGAACAATATTGACAAAATTTATCAGATACTTTATCACTACCATAAAAAGAACTCAACATATTTACAATTTTTAACATCTTACAAATACTGAGTGGATTAATAACAACCAGACACACATAGAATAAAACATTTTATGGCACAACACAAACAGTAAGTAATACTCAAATAAAATGATACTGCATGAGTAACATATTTGCATTAAAAACGTGTACGTTAAAGTTTTTCTCGAAACAATAACACCATAACAATTTTTATAGAACATATTTTCAAGTTTAAGAATGCGAAATTAAAACAAAACCATACAAAAATTGTTAAACTTTACAAAACATTCCAAATGACACAGCACACTTATGTTACAAGTTAAAAAAAGTGGATATCTTCACATCCAACATTTCATGCAGCTTGCTTTGTACTCCAGCATAAAGCTCGCGTACCACACATTGATGTGCGGCATTTCTACTACAAAACTCATCATCCTCTAAACACCTATTTATATTTACAGTCTTTTCAAAAGCACGCACAATAGATAAAATGGATATATCATCAATACTCTTTATTAATTTAAAGCCACCGTTCACACCACGCACTTCACGTATTATACCAGCGTTTTTTAATATTCTAGCAATTTTATGCATATATCCACAGGGAATTGCCATATTTTCACAAATCTCGGTACTACTTGCTAAGCCATTTTTCTGTGCCAAATACAACACAACTCGTATACCATAATCAGTCGTTATATTCAACTGCATTACCATTCACTCTCACCGTATTCATAAACTAGATACAAGTATATAAACACATACATATCAAAATTTTTGTGTATTTTTTTACAAACACTATTATATATTGTTTAAAAAAAAGTTTGCCATTAAACATAAAAAGTGCAGTTCCATCCGCAATTGCCATACACTTTTTAGTTATAGATATATTTCATAGAGGAGGTAAAATAGCTTATTCCTTCAGATTACCTAAAATAATTGTCACTTCAGTACCAAAAAAGATACGCTCCAACACCACTCGAACATCAAACTTTACAGTTTTTCGTTACATACAAATAGAAGTTTTCGTTAAGTATAGTGCCGTTAAATAATTATTTTTTTTGACGACAACACCATTAATAGAGTTCGAGCGTTCTTCTGTTGGCTAGCAACTTACGGTACGAGCAAGAAACCACGTTCTCACTTTAACAACTAAACCACAATATGTCGTGTGCATAAAATAGTGTATACTACAAATAGACAGGGCAATTGGTAAAAATTAGTTTTAACAGACTGTACCACGACAGGTATTTTGCCACGTTTTTATAAAGTGACACGCAAAACTTGTTAGTCAGCTGTTTATTGTCTACACACCAGTTTTATCAGTGGTTAATTGATAAATGGCATTTAACTGTAAATCCAGCCAAATAGTGTTCTTAATAGTTTTGTTTTTAATGTTAAACAGTAATTTTTTAGACGTTATCAACATGTTTCAAAAAAAATGTTGCTTACTTTTGTTTTCTTTAAACCTGTCTATTTGAATGTACCCACATTTTTTGGTTTAGCAGGTTTATTTCACGTTTAATGTAAAAACGACTTAAATACGCGCTAAATGTAGTGTATTATAAAAGGCTATTAACACTATACATAGTGAAAGATTATGAAATGCCCTTACTGCAACTCTGAAAACTTTAAAACCCTTGAAACACGCGACTCTCCAGATAACACTACGCGCCGTCGAAAAGAATGCATAAACTGTAGCAAACGCTTCACAACATACGAGTATATTGAAACAATAGAGTTGATGGTACGCAAAAAAGATGACAAACTCGAACGGTTTGACGTAAACAAAATAATACGAGGTCTACAGAAAGCAAGTGAAAAAAGGTCGATAACTATGGCTCAAATTAACGAGATAGCTGGGCAAATACGACAAGACCTTATGATGAAAGGCACAGAAGAAGTTTCATCGCAGGAAATAGGCGACTTAGTTATGAAGTACCTAAAAAAAGTAGACCGCATTGTCTACATAAGATTTGCATCTGTTTACAAAAAATTTGAAGACCCCGACGACTTCGGGCGTTTACTTATGGAAGTGGAAAAACATTGAAGTTTGTATTAAAACGTGACAGTAAACTAGAACATTTTGACCCAGAACGCATTACAGAAGCCATTTGGAAAGCTGCTAAATCTGTTGGCGGAAAAGACAAAGAACAAGCTAAACGCATATGTTCTGAAATAGTAGCCACACTAAACAAACAATACGGCGAAGACGGTGTTCCCACAGTTGAAGAAATACAAGATCTTGTCGAGAAGCAATTAATTGAAAACGGACATGCATCTACAGCTAAAGCGTACATACTCTACCGCAAACAACACAATGATATGCGCGAGTTAGCTGCATTATTAAGCTCCGCAGACCTTGTTGATCAATATTTAGAAGTTGAAGACTGGCGTGTAAAAGAAAATAGCAACATGAGCTACTCCCTCCAAGGCTTAAACAATTACCTCTCATCCGCAGTAATTGCAAAATACTGGATAAGCCGCATTTACCCACAAAAAATCGCTGACGCACATTTTTCAGGTGACATACATATACACGATTTGGGCGTATTAGGACCCTATTGCGTTGGTTGGGACTTAAGTGACTTACTACTTTCAGGCTTTGGCGGTGTATCAGGGAAAATTGAGAGCAAACCTGCTAAGCATTTTCGCACTGCACTAGGTCAAATTGTTAACTTTTTCTACACACTACAAGGAGAAGCAGCAGGTGCTCAGGCATTTAGCAATTTTGACACTTACCTCGCACCATTTATACGCTACGACAACTTGAACCAAAAAGATGTAGAACAAGCATTACAAGAATTCTTCT
>JAIRJY010000073.1 GCA_031260365.1 Nitrososphaerota archaeon
AAAACACACTTTTATCAACAAATTTTTCAAATAGACCTGAAATCGCTGATATGTCTCTAAAAAACTGGTGCACTACAGTATAGGTGACCTTGTTTTTCACATCCTCACTAATACACAGAGTTAATTGTTCTTTACATGCAGACATGTTCAAATACTCCATCATACGCCACACCAAACACGTAACATAAACACATATTATACAAAATGCTATATATACCCAAGACATACCCATAACAAAAATGTGAAAAAAAAACAACACCAATGACGTGCAACAATGAGCTAAAGCAAAACTAAGTTTTCATTAAAGTACGTGCATACAACTATTTATTTGCGTTGACAGATATAGTCTGCTGCTCAAAATGCCCAAAAAATAAAAAAGACTGCAGAACCACGAAAACTACGTAAATCACATAGTCAGTGTTATGCGTTAACAATCATTATTTGTGGTTCGGTTTTTTGTTCTTCTACTTGTTTTTGTTCTGTTAGCTCTTGGAATGCTATTTTTTTGCATTCTTGTAGGGATATTGTTGTCATGAATCTGTCAAGTAATGTGGCAGCTTTGCTGTCAGTGTTATATTTGTACATGTGACTGTGACCTACTTTTCGGGTGAACTTTATTAAGTCTAGTTTTTCTAGTTGCTCTATAGCGCGTAGGGTGTGTCGCATTGATACTCTGCTATATTTAGCTATGTCTTGTTTGCTGTAGTCATATTGGTGTATTGCAAGAAAATCCAGTATTTTGGCGTTTGCTACCCCAAATAAACGTTCTAGCGGACCGTTTGGATCCGTTTGTGTATCATGTAAGGTTATTTCTTGTTTGCGAGTCATTTGCTTTTTCACAGTTTTAACATGTCACACACTACATATATAGTTTACTCCAATTGGCACTACACACGCCATTTAGGATAATACTTATATACGTTAAGTGACATTTAGGTACATTATGGGAAACAGATGAACAAAGAACTCCTAAAAAAACTCGTAAACAACCAAGTCATAGGCAAACACCACATAACACTCGAAACATTACTACAGTTTCCCCAGACACAAACACGGCGAAGCAAAAGACGCAATAAAAGAACTGGTAAAAAAAGGCTACATAGTTAAAAAACCCACAAAAAACGGCGATGCTTACTATATCGACCCGTGTAAAATAGAAGAAATCGAGCGGTTACTTGATTCTTCCTAAACCCCTTTTTCTGCATATCAGCTATACAATATGCAGATACTTCATTACAGAAATTTTTCTCTACCACACATTTTTACAAACATCAAAAAAACTGTCAACTAATTTTCACGCGTTTGTCGTACTCTAAAAACGGGTACTCTACCAGTTTTTTTACAAACAATTACACATGCAATACTTATGACGATAACCGTTGCTACCACTGTTGCAATCAAAATTGACGATATACTAGTGGATTCAGGAGCGAATTTAACTAAACAAATATTCTGATCATCATAGACACTTCTACCAGAGACACCTACTACAACATAACCCCCATCATCAGTCACTATAACAGCACTCGGAGACATATCCAACAGAATCTTCCACTTCAAAAAACCAAACGCATCAAACCTAAGCAACATAGAATAATTCCCAACAACAATAAAACCACCATCACTAGTCTGCTTAATCGAATCAAGACGAACCAAGCCAGCAGTACACCGCCGCCACTGCTCCACCCCCAAAGAATCCGTCTTAACCAACCACCCATCAACCCCATCATCACCAGCAAGAATATATCCACCATCAACAGTCTGCCCAACAGCAGTCACATAGTTACGTGATGAGGAATCATTATAATAATTATGCCGAATTAAGTTTCCAAAAGAATCATATATCGCCAACCAAAAATTCCTATCCACCCAAAACCCACTATCCGACCATGTACCTGCTAAAACAAACCCCCCATTATCCGTCGCCACCATACCACTAATAGACACACCATATATGTTTGACCCAGTACTCAAAGTTTTATTCCAAAGCTCACGACCACCAGAGTCAACCTTAACAAGAAAAACATCCTCAAGCCAAGGATTCACACTCACAAAAGTAACCAATAAAAACCCTCCATCACTAGTTTGAACACCAGCCCTTCGTACAGAATCTGAATATGAACCAGATGATTTACGCCATTGCTCTTGCCCGTTCACATCAACTTTTATAAACCCATA
The DNA here is from genome assembly GCA_031260365.1 of Nitrososphaerota archaeon. Taxonomy (GTDB): domain Archaea; phylum Thermoproteota; class Bathyarchaeia; order Bathyarchaeales; family Bathycorpusculaceae; genus Bathycorpusculum. The sequence goes on from JAIRJY010000073.1 coordinate 2,179, forward strand.
ACTATCATAATCAGAACTAGTTAAGAGACAATCAAAATCATCAGACTGCACCACTATTGGAAAAAGATAATCATAACTATTTACCCATTGCACCTCACCTGAACTATCAGTTTTAATTAAAACACCAGTATAATTATTATAGCCATGAATATTCCACGAAGCAGCACTTCCAGTTATAGCATAACCACCATCAGCAGTTTGAATAACATTTCGCCCACTATGAGAACCATATGTCCTAACCCACTCTACAGAATGACCATTAAAATTTCCACACACAAAAAACAAAAAAGAAAAAAATAATACACTAACTAGTACGATAACCACTAAATTTTTTGAATGCCCCACGTGTATCCCATAATTATTAGCAAACTAAAAGGTTTTATGTTCAATGTCTGTTTTAACATTGCTCGGACTTATTGGTGTACCTATACCTGAAGTTACAAGCATAAACCCCCTCGGATCCACATCCTCACCAGTTGGTGTATCAAAAAACTCTGAGAACTGATTATGCCAAACAACTCTGTCACTACCAGGATTATTAGGATGATAATTTGGCAGTATATCTACACCTACTCCTTTTGTCGGTCCAGTTACGGTTAGATGTGCTTGAGCAAACTTGAGTTCACCATTTAGAACTTGAAGCCCTGTTCCACCATTACTACCCATCCAAACGTTGGCTTTCATACGAGAACTATACGGCTTGATAATGGTTGAAGTAATATCGGGTCTCTGATGTTCATCATTAAGTATTTGTTTACCGCCAATTTGAATACCCACGGCATCACTGCGATTCGCAAGACTAATGC
>JAIRJY010000087.1 GCA_031260365.1 Nitrososphaerota archaeon
CACGGGCTCTCAAGGCCCGCGCGTTAACCGCTCGGCCATCTCGGCAAGTTTACAGTATTCACTGTACAGGTTTATTATTGTTGTGTTTGTTTATGGGTCTAATTATTTGAGTAGGCTTAACTGTATATACGTTATCGTTTTGGTTGGTTAATACGTTGAACTAATGTGGTCTGCAAAAATTTTTATGCATTGGCGGTGGTGGCGGTGGTGGTGTTCTGAAGTATTTTAGTGGTGTGATTTGTTAGTCAGGGTAACTTGTCGACTAGGACAATATTTGCTCAAAAAATGTTGTTGGTTTGTTCATAAACTTTTTTGATCTTCATAGAAATCCCTTTTTAACTTAATTTATGATACTGCAGTACTGATCTATTTTTTTGACTGTGTGTGACCTGATAAAATCAGGATCTTCAAACGATGACTGGTAAGATGATGTATGTCTTTAAGTAAAGGCTCAAAGATTCTTTTATATACCTAAAACTTTTTTTGTCACCTGTAGATTATGCTATTATAATCTGTGAAGTTTCGGGAAGTTACATGTAGAATGGTTGAGTTACGTATTCAAGAGCAGCAGATTCTTTTAGGTATAGAAAAAAATGGTGGAAAGGCATATGTGGATCAATTAATGAGTGCTTGTGGTTTGTCTGATGCTGCTGTTATGCGTAATGCTTTAACTTTGCAAGAGAATTCACTGTTAAATATTTATGCGGATACACAAAATGTGATTAAATTAACTGACGAGGGTAAAACGTATGCTGTAGAGAATTTGCCCGAGCGTAAACTTGTTTTGGCAGTTATAGAAATGGGTGGGACTGCTGACTTGAAAGTTGCTGCTAAAAAAGCAGGGTTGCAGGAACAATTTATTCAGATTGCTTTAGGCTGGCTTATTCGTAAAAAATGGGCTAGTTATTCTAGTCAAAGTAATACTTTAAGTGTCTCTGTGGAACATTTCCAAGATGGAGTTATTGCAGAGGGGTCTGATGAAGCACTTCTTAAAGTTATAGTACATCGCGAACAAGTGCCATTTGATGAACTAAATGAGCCATTTAAAAGTGAAGCCGAGCAGCTAAAAAAACGTAAATTAATTGTTATTGAACTTAAAACAACACGTTTTCTACAAATTACCCAAGAAGGTAAAAATGCTCTTACTGAAGGAAAAATCGTTCAACAGGAAATCACTCAACTTACTCCTGAGCTTATAAGTACCGGTAAATGGCATACTACTAAACTGCAAAAATACAACATTAATGCTCCCGTTGCTAAAACGTGGTCTGGTAAAAAACATCCTTACCTAAGCTTTCTTGACGAAGTTCAAAACAAACTTGTAACTTTAGGCTTTCAAGAAATGACCGGTACAAGTGTAGAAACCTGTCTTTTCAATTTCGATGCACTTAACATGCCTCAAGATCACCCAGCCCGAGCAGAAAGCGACATTTATTATATTAAAGAACCCAAACACGGAAAAATAGACAATCATGACGCCATAGTTAAGAACATAAAAGAAACCCATGAAAACGGTTGGACAACAGGTTCAACAGGTTGGGGTTATAAATATTCTTTTGAAGTAGCTCAGCGACTGATTCTGCGTGGTCATGGTACATGCTTAAGTGCGCGTACTCTTGAAAGTCAGAAAGCGCAAATTCCAAGTAAATATTTTTCGATCGCACGAGTTTATCGTCCTGAAGTTGTAGACCGGACACATCTCTCAGAGTTTAATCAAGTTGAAGGTATTATTGTTGGTCCCGATTTGAATATACAAGACCTTCTGGGGGTACTTGGAAGGTTTGCTATGGAAATTGCTGGCGCAGATAAAGTGCGTTTTAAGCCTGATTATTTTCCTTTCACAGAACCCAGCGTGGAGCTTAGTGCTTATAAAGAGGGTTACGGTTGGATAGAATTTGGTGGTTCAGGAATCTTCCGACCTGAAGTTACTCAACCTTTAGATATAGATATGCCCGTGATCGCATGGGGTTTAGGAATAGACCGCTTGTTTATGATGCGCCATGGCATAGATGACATTCGTATGATATTTTGCACTGACCTTGAATGGTTAAGAAAAAAACAGGTGACTTAACAAATGCCAACAATCGACATAGACTATAAAGAACTACAACAACTATTAAACATACAGTTTAATGGCGACATGGAAAAACTAGATGTCATATTAGCTTATGTTAAAGCAGAAGTTAAAAATTACAACAAACAAGACGAAACAATCAACGTAGAATTTAAAGACACTAACCGACCTGATCTTTGGGGCATCGAAGGACTAACACGTGCTCTACAAGGATATATTGGCAAACAAAAAGGCATAAAACAATACAGCATAGAACCCTCCGACCTCAACGTTTACGTCAGCCACGAACTCTACAACATCCGACCATACATCGCATGCGCACTCATCAAAAACATCAACATCTCAGACTCAACAATCCGTGGACTAATGCGACTACAAGAAAAACTCGACCAAACATACGGACACAACCGACAAAAAGTCAGCATAGGCATCTACAACTTTGACTTAATCAAACCACCAATAGAATACACAACAGTTAGACCTAACGACATTACTTTTGTACCCTTGGGATTTACAGAAAAAATGACACCTAACGAAGTCTTAGAGAAACACCCAAAAGGCTGCGAATATGGCTACATAGTTAAACAACACCAAAACTATCCAATGTTATTTGATGCTGATGGTAACGTTTTATCTTTTCCACCTATCATAAACTCTAATGACCTTGGTAAAGTAACCAAAGACTCTGAAAATTTGCTTGTAGAAGTCACCGGCACCTCACATAAAGTGACACTTAACACACTAACCCTCATCACAACTATGCTAATAGACCAAGGCGGCAAAGCCTACTCAACAACCATACATTACCCAGACAACTACGGCTATGTCGAAAAACAAGAGATCACTCC
>JAIRJY010000121.1 GCA_031260365.1 Nitrososphaerota archaeon
TTTGACAGGATCATTAGCTTTAGCATCACCGAAAACGGGCAGGTTTATTCTATTACCAAGTTGCAAAAGTTGTGCATAAGCACCTGGACGAAAAGTATCAGCAGCAATCAAACCTGGCTTAAAACCACGTTTTTGATAATACCGAGCTAACTTTGCAGCGTGAGTTGTTTTACCTGAACCTTGAATGCCAACAAGCATGACAATTTTCTTTTTACCAGGTTCAATCTTGAGTGGAACAGGTTTGTCACCTATAAAATGGGTTAATTCTTCATATACTACTTTTATAACATGTTCTCGACGAGAAATTCCTGGCGGCACTTCTTCCTTTAAAGCCCGTTCTTCAATACGCTTAGAAATTCCCAACACTAACTGTACATTAACATCTGACTGAAGCAAAGCACGCTGTATATCATGCACAAGTTCCTTAACTACTGCCTCGTCAACCACACCGGCTTTAAACAGTTTTTTTATTGCATTTGTTAATGATGAACCTAAACGGTCAAGAGCCATCTGTTGCCCACTCCAACTTAAAACAATAACATCAACCTTTAAAAGATTACATCATAAAAATGCAGAATACAAAGTGTTCAAACAAAATTTTTGAGGAAAAAGTTGCCGCAAAGTAAAGCCTCAGTTTCCCCAATAATATTTTATTCTTCACAATTCAGACGGCTCTTCATGCATCATTGGCTTCAAAAGAGAAAGAGCAGTAAACACACAAATAAACATGACCCAGCAATAGAGGTCTTCTTTGACTGCTGTAGCATTCAGAAAAAATTATTAAACAACGTAAGCCAAACATGTAAGTATGTAAACGAATACAAAAAATGAGTTAAAATATAAAATAGTTTATAGTAATACAGAATTATTTGACTCGGCTTATTTTAATTCTGCCCAAAATTTTCCAATATTCAATTTCTGCGCCAGCAACTAGTTTATCTTTCAAGTCTCCTTCATCTGGAAAAGGAGCATCAGCATATTCATATGTTTCCAAATCCATGATTTGGACACCGCCTGGGTTAACTGCAAAAATTTGACCTGGTCGTTTATCAATTATTGGAACTTCGGCACTTCCATCAACTGGTTTTACGAATTGTCTTTTTTGGTTATCAAAAACGCCTATAGCAACGATCCTAGCTTTTGCTGACCCGTGTTTTCCAGGTTTAGATTTTGCTATATCTACAATACGACAAGGTTCCCCATCAATCATCATGTAACCGCCGACGCGAAGCTCGCCTACATCAACTGGTTTACTCATTCGCTCACCACAATTTCTTCTCTATAAACCAAAGGCTGATCAACACCCATATATAGATTAAGGTACGGTATAACCTTTAAATGGTGACATTGTGTTCAAAACCACAGGAATAGTTGCTCGTTACGATAAAGAAAAAGCTTTACAACTAGCAGAAGAACTGTCAGAACACCTAAACAGCAAGGGCATCAAAGTTTTCATTGAAGATACATTAGCAGACAAAATAAAGGCAGTAGAAGCAGAAGCTGTTTCACTTAAAGAAATGAAAACTGATTTTATAATCACCATTGGCGGAGACGGAACAATTCTGCGCACATGTCTAAACACTCCAAAACCAGAGCCACCCATCTTAGGGATTAATATGGGTGTTAGAGGATTCTTAACAGAAGTTGAGCCTAAAGACGCTCATGACGCAGTTAATAGAGTTCTTAAAAATGACTTTATAATTGAAAGATGTACCAAACTTTCCGCAGAAATAGACGGTGAAACATTACCAGATGCATTAAACGATGTTGTAATTTCAGCAGGCGAACCGTCAAAAATTCTGTATACAGAAATTTGCAAAGATGGTAAACCAATTCTAAAATGTCAGGCTGACGGCATAATTGTTGCGACACAAACAGGTTCTACAGGGTACTCTCTTTCGGCAGGAGGACCAGTGCTAGATAAATCAATGGACGCAATTTTAGTTACACCTATATGCGCGTTGACAGTATTTAGGTCTCTTGTTTTTCCCACAAATTCTGAAATCACGTTAAACGTTATTAGACCAACACAGATGCTGGTTATGATTGACGGCAACTATCATCACATGAAAAGTGAAAAGGAACTCTCTATTAAAGTTACAAAAGCAAAAAACGTTTCAAGTTTTATTAGATTTGAAAATGATTTTTATGAACGTTTAAGTTGTAGGTTATTATTCCAAGGTACGAGATGACAAAAAATACAACCACACATCAATGCACAGAAAAAAATTGTTGTTTTAGATACTTCAGCGTTTTTAGCAGGGTTTAACCCCTTTTCACTTGATAAAGAGCAAGTAACTACACCAAAAGTGTACGAAGAAATAAAAAACGCTTCAATTGTATTAGTTCGTTTTAACGCTGCAGTTGAAAGCGGCAAAGTAAAAATCAAAATACCTCAGGAAGAATATTCAAACAAAATAGAAGCATCGGCAAGTGAGATGGGAGACTCATACAGGCTTTCAGAAACCGATATGCAACTTCTTGCATTAGCACTAGAACTCAAAACCCAAGGGAACCACATAGAAATTTTAACTGACGATTATTCAATTCAAAATGTTGCAAAACAAAACAATATTGAATTCCACGCACTTGCAACCTTTGGCATTCGACGGCTTCTAGAATGGATGCGTTACTGTCCTGCATGTTACAAAGAATACGCTATTAATAGCTCATTTAGTGTTTGCCAAATCTGTGGTACGGAACTCAAGAGAAAATCCAAAAAAACAACGAGAAAAACAGAAAAGAAATAGTTCTTAAAGAAGAGTTAATAGCAGAATTAACAGTAGTAACCCTTCAGTAAGAAACAATGGAATACCAAGGTGTTTTGCTTTCACAATAGCTTTGTCTACGAGCAGAGAAAGATTCTCTATACGGGATCCACCGATAACGCGAACTTGCGGAACAATTAAGTGTTTACATCCTGCTTTTGCGGGTTCCAAGTTATCAGCAGCAGTTTTTGCAACCTCAGTGATATATTTGATTAATTTATCTTGATCCATGACTTCACCGATTGGATGATACCCTCTACTACCTGTAACGAGTGCACTTACAGCATGAGTATCAGTTGTAAAAATTTCACTTGCATCAAACCCAAAGGAAGCTATTGATGAGACAATTTTTTCTCGCAGCCCAGAAATCATGTTATTCCCATCAATAACAATGTAAACAATTTTCTGATTTTCAACTTGGACAGTTATGGCTGTAATACCGCCAGTACCCATACCATCTTTAAGGGTGAATTCTTTAGGATAAATTGTTGAAGAACCAATTTTGAAATGCGACATGGGCATTGAAACAACTTTTTGAAGACATTTAGAAGCAGCAACTTCAAATTCAGCTAAATACTCAACAGTATCAATAACGTCAGTTAAACTGTTATGACAATTAACAACAAGTGCGCAGTTTAATCCATATTTCTGAGCTTCTTTTTGAACAAATTGTCCAAGGTCTTGTGGGAGATCTTCAGTAGTTTTTGGTGAAAGTGTAAATGAGAGGAATACTGTGTTTCCGAAAATTTGACATGATGCCGTAGCATACCCTTCGGAAACTTGAACAAAAGGAGAAGCTAAAGTTTCTGTTGTTTCAAAGTTAGCTGCTTCAATAATCTGAGTTATTACTTTGAAATTTTGTGTTTGAGAAGCTAAGTCAAGCTCATGACCTAAAATACCTAAAGGTGTACAAGTTTGGCATCCATAAGCTTTTTCGAAGTGTTCCTTAAGCAAAGACGGAAAAAGACTACTGCCTATATTTTTGAATGGACCAGGATGAATAGAGGGTACTATTAAAGCGGCTTTAGGCGTAGAAGCATCAAAACGCAGCAGCATAACAGATATATCTTCAGTTTCACCCATCCTTTCTAAGTACGCTTCAAGGGGCGCATTTGCATCAGTCGCCCAATTAATAATAAAAGCCTTAAACAAAGGCAGTGCGGGTACACCATTAAGTTGATTACCTATTTTGTCTAATGATTTTAGAAATATCGCTACGGCTACATAAGCAATTATTGGCGCAATTATGAGGTAGTACAAAGAAGAGAATACAATGCCAGAAATATTTACCCAACATGCTAAAACGGCACCAATACAAAGATATGGCCAAAACATCGCAACTAAAATCTGCCGTATATGTCTTGATGATGAAGTTGCAAACAAAACAACAAAACGAAAAGTCAAAACTACACCAAACCCAAGTAAAGATAGTTTAAACCACCAAAGTGTATCAAATACTAACCCAAAAACTATGCCTATAATAAGAAAGAACGACCAAAATACCCAACAGAAAAAAGACAAAGCTACGGTCC
>JAIRJY010000018.1 GCA_031260365.1 Nitrososphaerota archaeon
AAACCTTTTTTATTAATAAACTTAATCATTTTGTGGTTTGAACGTTTGACAAATAATACTTCATACATGCATATCGGCATAGATGATACTGACTCAGTTAAAGGTGGTTGCACAACTTATCTTGTAGCAATTCTAACAGAAAAACTTGCTCAAATGAATGTACAATTCCAAGATTATCCTGCGCTAATACGACTCAACCCCAATGTACCCTGGAAAACCAGAGGGAACGCCGCTCTATGTCTACGCTTTCGCCATCAACCACACTTAACTAACGATATTAAACAGTTAACTCTAAACCTCTTAGAACAATACTCACAGATAAACAACAAAGGAACTAACCCTGGCATAGTATTCTACCAACATGAACAAGTCCCACAAGAACTAACTATATTCTCTAAACAAACTGAAACCAGCATAGTTACCATAAAACAAGCTGTTAATCTAATTCGCAAAATAGGTGCAGAAGCATTAGGCTATAACACTTGTAGAGGAATAATAGGTGCATTAGCTGCAATAGGTGAAACTCTAGCTTATGATTATACATACGAACTAATTGCTTATCGATCAGCCCAAAATTTGGGTACAAAACGTTGTGTTGATAACGAATCTATCTTCAACATGGATCAGATATTACAACCAAAAGTTTTCAATAATATAGACACCGAAAAAAATCGTGTTATAATTACTCCACATGGACCTGATCCTATATTGTTTGGTATTCGCGGTGAATCAGCTGATGTAGTAAAACAGGCTTTTAGACTTGTTAAACCTTTAGAACCTGTGGAACGATGGGTAATTTTCAGGTCAAACCAAGGTACCGATGCACATTTAACACGAATTCAAACACTAAATAACTTAAAGTGTTATAATTCGATAATCCTCAAATCTATTGTTTCCCAAAACCCAAGGATTATACCTGTCCGACATGTGCTTTTTAGTATTAAAGATTCATTTGGTGAAGTTGATTGCATAGCATATGAGCCAACAGGTGACTTACGCAAAGCCGCAAGAGAACTTATAATTGGTGATTGCATAGAAATTGTAGGTGCTGTGAATAGGGCAACAAAAGATAAGCGGTTGACATTGAATCTTGAAAAAATTAATGTACTGTCTCTAAACCAAAAATTGGTGCAACAGAACTCATTTTGTCCTGATTGTCAAAAACGTTTGAAATCTATGGGCAAAAACAAAGGTTTTAGATGTGAACGGTGTAACAAAAAATTTGTTGATATACAAAAACAGGATTATGCACTGCCACGATCACTTAAACTGGGTTTATATGTAGCTTCTACACGCTCTCAGCGTCATTTAACTAAGCCTCTAAGACGATTTGGACAAGAAAAACGAAATGTGCCGTTTGTGCTTATTAATGATTGGCATGGTCCATAGTATGTTTAAATTCTTTTAGAGATTGTGTTGCTTTTTTGTTTTAGCTAACAAATGGTTTTTGAGCATTAACATTACTATATTGTGGATAATTCTTTAAATTTGTGAAAAGCATACACAAAAATAGCTTAAATTCATCGTGTAAAAGGTATCTTTATGGTTGAGAAAAGCTTTCCAGCAGAAGCATATGAGTTGCCATTCTTTAAACAAGAAGGTTTTATGCGTAAACATTGTCCGAAATGTGGTGAATATTTCTGGACACAAAACTCTCACATGGAAACTTGTGGTGAATCAAGTTCTGATGAATGTGGATACTATTCATTCATTGAAGACCCTGTAACAACAAAACGTTTTACTCTGCCTGAAATGCGTGAAGCATTCCTTTCGTTTTTTGAACAAAATAATCATACACGAATTAAACCCTACCCAGTTGTGGCAAGATGGCGAAATGATATTTACTTAACACACGCAAGCATTATTGATTTTCAACCATATGTAACCGAAGGTATCTCACCACCGCCCGCAAATCCTCTAGTTATTTCTCAGCCAAGCATCCGGCTAACTGATATTCCGAACACGGGACCAACATTTGGTAGACACTTGACCATTTTTGAAATGGGTGGTGCACACGCGTTTAATTTGCCTGATAAAGAAGTTTACTGGAAAGATGACACAGTTCGGTATCATCATCGATTTGTAACTGAAATTTTAGGCATGAAAAGTGAAGAAGTTGTATACAAAGAAGGCGTATGGGTTGGTGGTGGTAATGCTGGTCCTGATGTTGAATGCATAGTGCGTGGTCTAGAAGTTGGAACACTTGTGTTTATGCAGTACAAAGTTATCGGCAACGAATTTATCGAGTTACCTATTCGCACTGTTGATACAGGTTATGGAATCGATCGGTTTACATGGATAAGCCAAGGCGTGCCTAGCTGTTTTCAAGCAATTTATGGCAATATGTTAAATAAAATATGTGCCATGGCGGGCATAACTAATGTTGATAATGATTTTCTCTCACAGGTCGCTAAATATTCAGGTCTTGTTAATGTGGATAAGACTGCAAATCGTATGGTGTTACGCAAACGTGTGTCTCAATTAACTGGTATCGACCTTGAAACATTAGAGAAACGCCTTATTCCAATTGAGAACATTTGGGCAATAACTGATCATACGAAAACTCTTAGTTTCATGCTAAGCGAAGGTATTGTGCCTTCTAATATCCAAGAAGGCTACTTAGCAAGATTACTATTCCGACGTGCATATCGTTTAATGCTTACTCTAAACATGGAACCCGACAATTTTTATGACATAATTGATTTACAAGCTGTTCACTGGTCAAAGGATTTTCCACAAATCAAAGCAATGCAAACTGAAATTATTGAAATGCTCAAAAACGAAGTAGAAAAATTCCAAGATACCCTTAAACGTGGTGAGGGTATGGTAAAACGTATCGCTGATGACCTCAAAACAAAAAGCACCGGCAAAATCTCAGAGGAAACTTTAACTGAACTTTATGATTCTCATGGACTGCCGCCTGAAATTGTAAAACAGGCTGCTGAGAAAGAGGGTATACATGTTGAGGTTCCTGAAAACTTTTATTCTCTAATAGCTAATCGACATATGAGTGCTAATAAGTCTGTTGAAGCAGAAGAACAAATTCAAACTGAAAAAACACTTAAAGAAAATGTGGAAATTTTGTCTCCAACAGAGTTGCTTTATTACACTGATGCGTATTTGAAAGAGTTCGAAGCAAGAGTTCTCAAAATTGTCAACGAAAAATATGTAATTTTAGATGGAACATGTTTTTACCCTGAAGGCGGAGGTCAACCTGCAGATGAAGGATGGCTAAATTTTAACGGTGCTATAGTCACAGTGGTTGATACCCAAAAAATCGGTAAAGTTGTTATTCATAAAATCAACATGCCTGCACCGTTTAAAGAAGGTGTAACTGTTAAGGGGTCTATAAATTGGGATAAGCGTTATAGCTTAATGAAAGCGCACACCGTAACACATCTTGTTAATGGTGCAGCACGTCGAGTTTTAGGCAATCATGTTTGGCAGTTTGGTACACAAAAAGGGCTTGAAACTTCCCGCCTTGATATTTCTCATTATAAACGTTTAACATCTGAAGAAATTCACCAAATTGAGTTACTAGCAAACCAAGCGATTATGGAAAACATGAAAATCGACATCACATGGTACACCAGAAATGAAGCAGAAGCTCTTTATGGATTCCAACTGTATCAAGGTGGAGCTGTACCCGGAAAAGACATTCGCGTTGTCAAAACTGGTGATTGGGACATCGAAGCCTGTGCAGGAACACACCTCAAAAACACAATCGAAGTTGGACTTATAAAAATTGTTTACACTGAACGCGTTCAGGATGGTGTGGAACGATTAGGTTATGCAGTTGGGCTTCAAGCACTAAAAGAAATGCAAAAACAAGAAAATCTGCTCTGGAACATTGCGGCGATCTTTAATGCTCCCATTGAAAAACTTGATAAAACCGCTGAAAAAATAGTAAAAGAATGCAAAGAAACTCAACAAGACAAACGACGTTTAATTAAGGAACTTGCCGAAAAAGAAAGCCAAACAACAAACACAGCAGAAATCGCACAAGAAATTAATGGTATATCTATTGTTAAACGTGACTTTGGCGAAATTATTGATGTCAATCGTATGGTAACGACCGGAAGTGAAATCATCAAACAAAACCCTGCATCTGTTATAGTATTTTATGGTTCAGACGGCAAAAGAGCACAAATTATGGTAATGGCTGGCGTAGATGCTGTAACAAAAGGTGTTAACGCTGACCAAATAATCAAAAAGGCTGCGCCAATTATTGGCGGAGGCGGCGGTGGAAGACCAAATTTTGCACAAGGTGGTGGAACGTTGCCTGATAAACTACAAAATGCTATTAAAGTCGCTGAAGATGCCGTTAAGCAACAAATTATACAATAGCTTTTTTATTCTCTTTTTATTTTAAAGTCTATACAAAGATCTTTGGGTAAACAGTTTATTATTTAGTTTTAAATATTAATTCAAATATCCATAGTAGTTTGCGGGCGATAATATGAGTTTGCGTTTGAACCCTCAATATGAAAAAATGCTTCCAATGATGAGTCAGGAAGAATTCGAGCAGCTTAAAGAATCTATTCGAACTGAAGGACAACACTATCCTGTAATTGTTAGCGAGAGTCTCGAGGTTCTTGATGGACACCATCGTTTTCGTGCTTGTCTTGAGCTAGGTATTGAGCCAGATTTTGAAGTTAAACATTTTGAAGATAAATTGTTGGAAACAAAATTTGTCATTGAAGCTAATTTGCGACGTCGACATTTGAATAATTTTCAGCTTGTTGAGCTTGCTGTGCCACTTTTGGAAATTGAAAAAGCAATAGCAAAGAAACATTACTCTCAAAACGACAAAAACAAGAATTACTCATCACCAAACCCAGTGTCAGCTGAATCTTTTTCAGAGTTTGAACCCACGGGAAAAACTACGGCAGCAGTTGCTAAAAAGGCTGGTGTATCCACTCGGACGCTCGAGCGGGGTAAAAAAATCATCGAAAAAGCAAGTGAAGATGACAAGCAGAAACTGCGCGAAGGTAAAACAAGTATAAACAAAGTTTATCGCGATATCGCTCCACCAAAATCTGTCCAAAAAACGCCGTTCAACTCTGAAACACTACTGTTTGACCCTCAAATTCTCCGCAACAGAGATGCCCTCGCAGCAATTCTTCAAAGCATTATTAAGCAGGATATATCCTGTCCAGAATGTGGAAACAAAATTTTTCAATGTAGCCAATGTCACAAATCACTTAACGAACTTGTAAAATTTGAAACACCATCCAAAAAAACTGCAAAAGAACCGCAAGAACAACCACAAAATTTGGAGTCTGATAAATCGACCGAAGACGGTACATATCCACTTGGTGATGATGAACGCTTTAGAGATGAATTTTTCTAACGTCATTTATTCTTGTTTTCATGTGGTAGTTCATTAATTAACTAAACAACAAAAGTAAATAATAACAAAATGTAAATTGATTATTATTGTTGTTTATTTTTTATGGATTTAGCTGTAAAGTACTGATGAATTTATTAAGAATAAATTTGGCAAAAAAACTATATACTTCTCGCACTCTTTATAGCAAATGTCAAAAAAAATGTATCTCACATTTATAGTTCTCATAGTTTTGATAGTTGCGTCAATAACTGCTTTTTGTCTGCTTTATTCTAATCAGGAAAAAAGCTCGACAGTTACCGTGGGGGTAAAGGTTGGTGACGTATTTACTTATCAACTTGTAGGATTTGCAAATTCACATGTAGACTTTGATGTGCCTGAAAACTTTGTTGATATAAACAATACCAAGTATTATCAACTTGAAATAACAAAAGTTGAAGCTCCAATTGTTTCGTATGCCGTAACTTGGGAATTTAACAATGGAACAAAATCAAACTATGACGGTATGATTAACCTTGAAGATGGCTGTTTCTACGCTGGAGGTAACGCTGGAGTTTATGAATACTATGGAATTTATGCTGCTAACTTAGCTAATGGCAGTTTACCTAGATCAGGTGCTCCGAAAGACGAGTTTAATCCAGCTATTAGTGAGACTCAAATAGTGTCATACCCCGATGGCGATAGAGAAATACATTTTCTACACATAGAATATGAAGAATATGATATTACTGATCAAACTTTTACTAGATGGGGTATTACACATGATTATGTTAGTTTTGATAAACAGACAGGAATTATGGTAAACTTCAAAAGTATAAAAATATACAACTCGCCTGAAATTATCTTAGAAGTTGAATACGCCCTAGTAAGCTCAAATGTCCTTAAAGTTTCCTAATGGAAACATTTTTTTACTTAACCATAACATTTGAAGTTTGAGCAAATAAAAATCGTGTACGTATAAAACTATTTATAAATTTTCTTCTAGAGTTGGAGATGTGAATATGAAGAAATGGGCTTGTCATCCTGTTACTGTGCATGGTATTGGTCACTATACCAATTGTTTGTTT
>JAIRJY010000074.1 GCA_031260365.1 Nitrososphaerota archaeon
TATACGTTTCACATAAAAAACGGTAAACTTGCTATTAATGAGGATGAGGCAAAAATTGTCAGGCTAATTTATGGCTTATATTTATCGGGTTAAGGGTGTTTATCTTTTGTGTAAAGAGCTTGAAAACAAAGAAATCCCAGTGCCTAACGGCAGGGTGCGGTGGTCGGTTTCAAGCATATTAAGCATACTTAAAAATGAAAAGTACAATGGTACGTTAAAGCAGAGAAAAACTGTGACAACTAACTATTTGAGCCATAAGAACAAAATTAACTATGGTGAGGAAGCTTTTATCACGATAGAGAATAATCACGCGCCCATTATAACAAAAGAAATGTTTAGCAAAGTGCAAGAGGAGCTTCAGCGTAGAAGGACGGCAACAGTTGAGCGGAGCAGGTATTCGAGTCGTTATCCTTTTAGTGGGAAAATTGAGTGTGCTTATTGTAATTCAAAGTTTGAGCGTAGGAAAAACAGTAAAAATATTGATGGGCGGCAGATGGTTTGGCGGTGTAGTGAGGCGGTCAAGTACGGAAAAGAAAAAATCAACGCTAAAGGTCAAAAGGTGGGTTGTAATAATAAAGCCGCGCCTGAATGGTTTTTAAAAGAAAACTTCCTCGCTGTACTCAACACAGTGATTGAAAATAAAGACCTTATTGTGCGTGAATTAAAAGAGCATGTGCGTAAAGCGATTGAAAATAGTTCGAATAAATCAGGCGAAATAGCGCAAGTTGGTACAACTATTGAAAAGATGGCGACAAAGAAATCGAGACTAATTGATTTGTTAGTTGAAGGTACAATTACCAAAGCCGACTTTGAAAAAACCAATAGCCAATATGATAAACAGTTATCTGTCCTAAATAAGCAGTGGGCGGCTTTGAAATTGGATAATAAAACGGTGGAAACGTTGCAACAGAAATTAGCTAACATTGATGTGGCTGTTGAGAATCTTGCGGGGCTTAAAGAGTTCGGCGATTCGATATGTGACGAAGTGTTGCACAAAATTGTTGTGGACGGGCGCGACAAAATTTCTTACTATCTTAAAACAGGTAAAAACGCTGATATGTTCGTTAAAATGCCTGTTTTGCACACGAAGTATTGTTTTGATACGTAACTATAGTAAATTGACTTCTTGGAGTAGGCATAGCAGTCATAGTGATCCAAGTGTCAGTTTTAGGATCATATTGTTCATATTTATACCTACAATTTTGTCGTTAACTGTGTAACCACCAATGGCATAAATTTTGCCGTCAACAGCAATAACTCCCAAACTATTTCGAGCTTGCTGCATTGGAGCTTTTGGAGTCCAAGAATTCTCAACTAAACTTGATGCGGAAACAGAATTAAACACAGCTGTAAACGAGTTGCTTATGAAAAAGAAAATTATTATTGAAGATATAAATTTGTGCATGTTCTTAACAATTTATGCATTGTTTGTTTCTTTATAAGAGTTTTTGTAAATGTTGATTTTGGAACTAAAAAATAGTTTGTACAGTTTTAGTTTTTGTAGTTGTTTTTGGTTGATATTGTTTTGTTGCTGTTTTTTTGATTAGAGTTTGTACTCTTTGTGCTGTTTGCATGGTATAGAATAAAATTAGGTCATGCCTCAGAATAGTTTACGTTTAAATTCTAACACGTTTCTGAGTAGTTCAAAGAGGGTTGTGTGCATTTCTGGCGATTTAGAGTGACAAATAGTTCTGCGAGCTAAACGTTTAAGTCTTGTGCGAAATGTTAGATGTTTACGCTCAATACGCTGCGTATTCCGTTTATCCGTATGCAAAATATTCCCTGGTGTGATATCGTGATAGGCAAAATTATCATCTGAAAACACCGCAATGATTTCCACATTAGTTCTGACAATGGCACTAAGAGCTTTTGTAGCACTTCATGTTCTCTTGTGCCAAAAACATGTGCCTCAATTTCGTCAGTTTCATGATTTGTAGCATGTCACAACCAACAAGGTGTCTTCTTACAGTAAACTCTGCCCATACATCTCATCGTTCATTTCAAGACGTATTTTCAACGGTTTGTGGAGGTTTACATATTTTGGGTTTAGATTTGTTTGGAAGTTTTTTGTTTTTTTAAAGTGGTCATAACGGTGTTTTGACTGATGCGTAGAATACGTGATATGTCGCGTATGCCACTGCCGTTTAATGACATTTTTATTATCAATTGTTTGGTTTGAGGCGTGGTGCCATTGTTTTTGTATGTGGTTTGGAAAGTTTTTCCACACGATTTACATTTACAACGCGAAGCTCCATTTACCTGTCTACCCATTTTCACTACAGCCTCACTCCTACAATGTATGCAGCTTACAGACACTTTTACCATAACTAATCCTCAACAAAACTATAACATACAACATTTTCACTTATAAACTACTTTGAGGCATGACCCAAAATTATCTTTAAATGCTACTTTTTACATATTTAAACAGAGGGATTTTGTGTTGTCTCAAAGTTTTGCAAAGGACATTTACTCTAAAGTGGTTAATACTGTTAATGAGACTGACCATTTGTCAAAGTGTCTTGATTTTTTTAAGACTGAAACGCCTCCGGTTTCAGCGGTTGTGGATGTGAGAGGTAACTATGTTGGTGTGATAACGCATAGGTGGATTTTAAGGTCAAGACTTGATCCTGTGACAACTAAAGTAAAAAATTTGATGAAATCCGCTCCCAAGATTTCACCTGATTATGTAATTTCCAAGATAGCAAAGTTGATGATTGAAAGTGGTATAAGGCAA
>JAIRJY010000118.1 GCA_031260365.1 Nitrososphaerota archaeon
CATACGTGAAAAAGTTTTGTTACTTTTTACAACAAGGCGCATACCCATAAAGGAGTTAGAGAAAAACCTACGGTATTTTCCAGCCGAAACAGTGGTACTTCAAGAGGACGATAAACCAACTAAAAAGTTGCTACATCTAATGAAAGCAGAAACCAACCTTTCAAAACATGTAAACAATCTAAAAGAACACCCAGAACTATATGAAAAAGGTGTGCTGGCCTCTCCAACAATACCCTCCATAACCTTCTTTACAATTGCACTTGCAACAGCACCAAAAGGCACCTTACTTTTCTGGATAATAACCCTCATAGGAATCATATAACAACCAATCTGAGTTATGTGTCCAAAATTTGCTCTATAATTTTTTTCTCTACCAATTGATTGTAGAATTCTTTCACAGCCTTCTTCAAGCCCTCTTTATCTGTTACCCCTGAACAAATCAATTTACCAGTTAGAAAAACCAGAAAAGCTGCGTTGGATTCACCCATTTTATAGTCGGCCACTGGAAATTTATCTGACTCATATATTGTGTCAAATTCACTGCTGATTTGCTCCAAAGACCCTGATGCTCCAGCTATATTTACCGAGACTACAAGATGTTTTACTCCACACTCAAAAGCACACTGATTAGAAACCAAACCTTCCGCTTTAAGCAAACAAAGAAAATTAGCTACCGCTTCCTCTGCTTTGATTTTGGTTTTGGTGCCTGTGCAGACAAATCCACCATTTCGAAAAAGCAAAAATGTAGCCAAAGGCGACTTTAACTTGAAGGATATCCCAGAAAATTTTTTCCAGTTACACTTTGAATCCTCCAGCTTCAAACATACAACATCCAAATCAACACTCTCACTAAAACAACCAACCATCACAACATTCTCAACAGTAAGCTCAAAGTCAAACAAACCAATCACAACAATACAAAACTCCAACACATAAAAAGCAACACAAAAAACTGTTTTACATACAGTTGATTCGACTTATGTTTAATTTTTTTGATTAGGAGACACAACCAAATATTTATGTTAATTAATTAGCTATAATAGAAAAGAATCACAGGAGCTGTTTCGAAATTGGTTTGTGCTTGTGGAAGTTTTCGAGTAGTTACTAAACAAAGCGTTCTTTGTTCTAAATGTGATAGTTTAGATGTTAAAGATAAAAGTGATACCCTAAACAAGCTGAAAAATGAACTATCTTTATTGCGAACATCTTTTTCAAATGCAGTTAATGAAACAAACTATAATCAATCATTTGGTTCTGCTATGTTTGATCGTGAAAGAGCGGCTCATGTAATTTTATCCTCACCTACCTATAGACGACATGCAATAGAGGAATGGATAGCATTCACGTGGTTACTGCATAATCTCAAGTTTATGAAAAAAGCTACTGCAACTTGTTCTAACTACACTGAACTTGTTGATTTGTCGAGAAAAATCACTAAACTATACAACCGGCTTTGTAGCGTTGAAAGTGATAAAGCTGTAATTATTTGTATTAATGGTAAAGAGACGTTTGAATGGACTGAGAAGGAACCGCTTAGATTTATAACAGATGATATGTTAGCCAAATCGGATACTGAAACAAATTTTGTTGAAGACAACAAAATACATGAATTACATACAGACATCGTTTGGTTGGAAGGAGGATTAATGGCGTCAATTTATCCGTGGCTTCTTTCGGAAGAATTTGCTCAATTACTAAAGCAAAGCTATCATACACGATTATTTCCATATCTCGATAAATCGAATGTTAATGCGTTTATTCAAATATCTAATGAGTTATACACTATTGGAGAATCACTTAACGCTAAAAGAAATGCAGATTCAAGAAGTCGATGTTTTTTATCAGCAAACGATAAAGACAATTTTGCGACCCTCAAAAATATGCTTTTCAACGAAATTTCTAAAGAACATTTTGATTGGTATATGGCGAACGTGATTGCTACTAATACAGATTCTTTCAATCTTGGTTCCACTATAATAGTGAAAGATCAGGAAAAAGACGTTTTTTGGGTGCCACTTTACACTCTTCAAATGTTAGCTATCGCTAACCTGAAACAACTGAAATCGCCTCAAATAGGTCATGCTAAAAATAACAAAGGTCATACTGTGGAAGAGTATTTTTTCAGTACTTTTGATGGTTATGAAGTTAACCTCAAAAACCCCGTTAGTCAGGAAGAACTTATAAGAGTAAAACATCCAGATGATCCAAATAAAGAAATTGCCGATCTCATGGGTTTTAATGATAAATTCCTTTTAGTAATGGAATGCAAGTTTTGGAACTCACCTATACTCAGCAAATTGGAGGATGAACTGAAAAAATTCAAAGCCAATGTAGAATACATACAAATGAATGTAACAAAAATAGGCTTTCCCGCTTCATTGAAAGTTATTCCAATTTTCTATACTCCATACGCTCCATACCCTGAGTGGAAAGGAATAACGCTACTTCACTCAATCTCTGCAGTACAAAATAAACTATATGACCTGTTTGCTGAAAGAAAATTCAAGTTATTAACAGAGACAGAAGGTTTAGAGCCACTATTTAAGTCTTGTAACGCTGAATCATTTCCGTTTCCTTTAGATGTTGCAGAGATAAGTACACTTGTTCAATCCAATACTTTTCGTATCCAAGATGGCGTTATTTGTGATTACGATGACAATGAAGCAACAGTGGTTGTTGAAAACCCCTACAGTTTTGACGGCAATATGGTGTATTTCGAGATAACTAAACAAACACTTGAAGAATTAAAGCAGAAAAATATACAACAGGGAGACCTTATCCGTATGATAATAGTTAACATGAGCCACCATTGGTGTATTGTTCAATTAGCACGATTTCAGTTGCTTGCTAAAAAGACGATGTGGCAACACAATATCGCAAATTTCAAAGAATATCACAAAATAATCAAGTTATTTTCAGTCTTAACTAAATCCTCAGTCACTACTCCGCAGGATTCCAGCTAATGTAATGTTTCCGCATCAAAAAATCGGTCATGTTTGTTCTTCTCGCATTTACATCAATATCACATTTTATAAGCGAACCACTCACAGTTATTTATGAAAAAATAACACTACTTTGATGCTTGAGCAGCACCACAATACAGTAGAAACACAAAACCATTGAGTTCAAACTATAGTTAAACTCTAATGGGTTTACCGATATTTTAATTATATAGTCGATTAACTTAAGTTTTAGATGTATATTTTATTGTTTATTATGACCTATAGCAGAGATTTCAGAGAAGTAGCAGTTGCCTACAAACAAAATGGGCACACATTAAAACAG
>JAIRJY010000119.1 GCA_031260365.1 Nitrososphaerota archaeon
TTTAAAACTTCAATAGTAATAGGGTCAATTATTTGATGAATTCCCACTTTGTGTTCACTATATTCAAGTGTACGTGTTAAATCATCAAAAGTTATGTCGTCTAATTTTACTACGTCAGAGAATTTACGTGGATCCTTAGTGTAAACTCCCTCTTGGTCAGTTCCTTTAACTAACAAGTCGGCAGTCAATCGTTCAGCTACAAGAGCACCTACAGTATCTGTAGTGTGTCCCGGCTTTAAACCGCCCATTACAACAATTTTTCCTTGTGAGAAAAAGTCAGCAGCTTCGTCGAGTGTAGTAACTACCTTTCCACAGCTTAGATTTCCAAGTTTTTCCATAAATAACTGTGCATATAATCGTGAAACGGATATAGCTATACGGTCCTGTGCGTCTGGTTCGAGATCGAGGTTTTTTGAGATATTTATAAATTCTCTTGCAAGTGCTCCTCCGCCTAAGACAACTACTATTTCATGCCCTTGCATTTTGAGTTGTATTATTAGTTGAGCGTATTTGTCCATTAAACTAGTGTTAACAGGCGATGCTACAACAGAGCCACCGATTCGAATAACTAGGCGCGTCAATAACTGTCACTCTGGTATAGTAACAAGTTGTCTTTATTAAAGCAATTACGTCATGTTGGTAAACATTATTAGATTTCTTGTATAACTTATGTTTCCTGTTCGTAGTTGCAGATGCCGCAGATTAAGTTGAATCTTAGGCTGAAGCGTTTTCTACGATTACGATACTGTCAGATACGATTTTAAACCGTTTAATCAAACCAATCACATGCTCATTTAAAACATGTTCACTTGAAACCACATGATTAAACACTTTATCTTCCATAATTAATGGTCTTTTCTTACTACGTTTTATTGGAATAACTGAATTCTCATGGAATTTGGCAATTCCAAGATAACCTGTGTCTACAACTGCTTTAATTTTAGCGCAGATTTTTAGTTTTGACTCTTTAAACAACCTAAAATCGTGCCGTCTACCATTAGCAAATGATGTACAAATAATTTGTCTATTGGCTTTGTTTACAACCACTTGTACTTTATGGTATGACGTTTTTTCTTGCCACTGTATAGTATTGTCTTTGCTTTTTTTAGGACACTCAACTGGTGATTCCGTTGCATCGATTAAAACTACTTCGTATTCCATGTCACTTTTCAGTAATGCTTTACGCCCTGGCAAAGAAAACGTTCCATCTTTAATCAAAGTATCCTCAACCCAACGTATAATTCTAAAGATTTGACTCTCACTCATATACCATAACTCGCAGCAACATGCGCATATGTACGGTATTCCCTGATATACTCAAGGCAAGCAAGTAGTATATCTTCAAGACCCAATTTGGGTTTTGGACCACCAAACGCAAAACGCTTATTAACGCAACAGAAAGAATCTCCAACATCCTTTCAAACGTTGAACGCTTAACACCAGTTATCCGACCAAACTCTTCATCACGATAACCCACAATATTTTCAAACTTCAACAACAATCACAAAACAACACCAGCAAGACTCTAATCATGTTTTCCACAGTTATACAAGAAGTCTATTATCTTGAAACCCGTTGTTTTGGCAAATGTGGTAGAAATACATTGATGCAGAAAACAATGGGGTCATGCATCAAAATGGTTGACAGTTAAATTCCAACACATTTATGAGCAAACCAAACAGGGTTTTGTGCATCTTTAAGGATTTGGAATAGCAAATAGTCCTACGAGCCAAACGTTTTAACCTTGTACGAAAAGTCAAATGCTTACGCTCAATACGTTGCGTATTTCTCTTTCCGGTTTACAAAACATTTCTTGGTATGGTCTCATGATAAGCATAATTATCATCAGAATAAACCGCAACTATCGCCACATCCAACAGGTTCAATAAATCCAAAAGCCCCCCAATGTTTCATGTTTACGAGAACCAAACACATATGCAACCACATCACCATTTCATGATTTACTGCATGCCACAACCAACAAGGCGTCTCTTTACAATAGACTCTGCTCCACATTTCATCCATCTGGAGTCTGATTTTTAGTGGTTGTTTTAGGTCTAAATATTTTGGATTTATGTTTGTGAGATATTTTTTGGTTTTTTTAAAGTTGATAAAACTGTATTTTGACTAATGTTTAAAACGCGTGAAATGTCTCGTATGCCGCTGCAGTTTAGGGACATTTTTACAATAGACTTCTGGCATAACTTGGTTCCCAACACATCATTTTTAACGTAAACGATGAATTTACAATACCAGTTAGGCAAAAAACACCACTTAGAATGACAAAAACGAAACGATCTCAGCTTATGCAAGAAGTCTAATTAATGTTTTGGTTTGGGGTTTGGCTCCGTTGTTTGCGTATTCTTCTTGGAAAGTTTTACCGCATTTTTTGCATTTTAGACACTGTTTGTTGTTTTGGGTGTTTACCGTTTTTTACGAGATCCTCGCCTCCACAATGAATACACTTAATCGCTTTACTTACCATGATGATCAAACGCTTCTACAACGATCATATATAATTTACCCCAACTTATCAACCATTTTAATGCATGACCCAAAATTAACAGTTCTATACATGTTAATTGTTGTATCGCTAATGCGTAAA
This sequence comes from Nitrososphaerota archaeon, assembly GCA_031260365.1. GTDB lineage: Archaea > Thermoproteota > Bathyarchaeia > Bathyarchaeales > Bathycorpusculaceae > Bathycorpusculum. The sequence continues at coordinate 2,606 of JAIRJY010000119.1, forward strand.
CAAAATAGTCTTGGCAACAACGCAGTCATGTTGGGTGTAAACATGATTTTGAATTTTTAAGAAAAAAGTAATGGTTGTTTGAAGGATGTTTTGTTTTTAACAGAAAAGTAGGGTTTTAGAGTTATATCAGCAGTAGTCGGGGTTTATTTGGTTAGTCATTGATATTGCCGTCTTTTTTTGTATGTTTGAATATGAATGTTATTGCTATGAGTTCTACTATGAATATGATTGTGTTTACGATGGTCCAAGTGTCAACTGCTCCCATTGGTCGACTCATGTCTTCGGTAAGTAAGAATATGAGGATGCCGGCAATTCCTAGTGCAACTGCGGTTATTAGCCATATTAGTCTGTGCTGTTTCTGTTTTGATTCATAGTTTTGGTTGTTTCTGTGTTGTGCCGCATTTTGATTGATATTGCCTAGTTGTTCAGCTTCTTTCTTTTGTTGCTGCTTTGTTTGTAGCAATACCCAAATAACAACTATTATTGCCAATAAGAGACCTGCTACACCTAGCATCAGGTTTGCAAATGCCCATGTTGATGTGATCTCACCTGGTGGCGGAGTAGTTGTTGGCGGTGGCGGTGATGGACTTGTGACTATTTGTTTGTATTGTGCCGTAACGGTAAGGTCAGATTGTATATTAGTGAATTCACAGTCCCATCCTGCGAAGGTATATCCCTCTCGTGAAGGGTCAGATGGTGCAGTTGCAGAATCGCCATAGCGTACTTGCTGAGTCTTTAGAAGAGTTCCATTCCAGTCTACAAATCGTACTGTGAACATTGTGTCAGGACCAGTTGTTTGTTCTTGTTCCCATTGTGCTGTGTATGTAGCGTTGCCTGTTATGGTTGTTGTTGGTGTTGGTGTCCAGCCGGTAAAGTTCCAACCAGTTTCGCCGGTTACAACAGGTGCTTCAGGTGTAGGATCACCATATAACAGACCACTGACGGTTTTTGCAGAAAACGTACCATGCGCACCAGGTCGATATATCACCGTATACGTCACAGAAGTCGTGTTGTTTTGCTCCCACACCGCATATAGCACCGTATCAACTAGAATAGTAAAGGTTGAACCCACAACAAATGGTGCCGTACCTGCAGTAGAACTTAGCGACCATCCAAGGAAAGTATAGCCATTCCTAACCAAATCACCCTGTCCAAGTACAGTAACCAAACTACCACTAAGATATGGACTATTACGATCCACAGGTGCAGTGCCACTTGTATGTCCATTACCGTTATACGTTACTAGATACCAGTCGTCATCACCTGGACCAATACCATCATCAGCCATTACATAAAAGAAGTTAATCACCTTATCCACACCCTCATCAAAAACAACCATCTGTGGAGACACCATATCCGAACGAAGCACCCAACCAATCCCCAACATATTCAACGCATAAACATCCATAAAAGTATTAGCCTCACCAACATACATCTGTGAACTAGCCAACGGGTCCTCCGTACCATTCTTGTAATAATTCACCTTAACTGAACCTGTATTCACAACTCCATCCTTTTCCACATAATAGAAGTTAATCGCCGGCATATCACCCTCAACATAAGGCACATACTGTGGAGTCACCATATCCGAACGAAGCATCCAACCAAT
>JAIRJY010000061.1 GCA_031260365.1 Nitrososphaerota archaeon
GGAGAAATCACCTTTGTAGTTATTTCCCGCAACTCAACCAACGAACCACACAGACAAATCGCATCATCCGTCGGAGTCGCCATTCCATCAGGCAAAAACCAATACGGATACCTAAGCGAACACCACAGCTTTGGGCAAACAGATGAAGTAGCAGGAGACTACGCGGAAGACCTCGCAGCCACCATGCTCGCAACAACTATGGGCATACAGTTTGACACAGAAACCGCATGGGATGAACGCAAAAAAATCTTCAAAACCACAGGTCTAATCATCAAAACATCAAACTGCACACAATCAGCACAAGGCGACAAAAAAGGACTCTGGACAACAGTAGTCTCAGCAGCAGTCTTTATTCCACCAGAAGAATAAAAACAAACAACAACAAGTCTTTCACCCTTTCTTTCAATTTTTAGGTATACTTTGAACCATATACAGTGCTACCATACACCAACAACAGGAATCAGACAGCTTACGAAATTCGCAGGATAAACTTTACACGTAAACGCTCAACACGGCGTAACCACTGAGGGCGTTTATAAAATCATAATGGAAAATAATGACAAAGCATTCGTCAAAGACATAATGCAACTACAGAAAACCAAAGACACTACCACCAATAACTCACCAACTTTGACCTAAATTCCGAAAAATACATAGACTTATTGTAGAACTTGGTCCCCCAACATGTCATTCTTAACGTAAACGATAAAATTACAAAGGTCATTAGATAAAAACATCGCTTAGAGTACAAAAACAAAGTGATTTTAGATTATACAAGAAATTTAATATAGAAACAACCATTGAAACACTTATAAAACTTAGAATTCAGCGATTCAGTATGTACAGAAATACTGCACAAAGGCGTTGTCGAGGGCAGAGATAAAAACTCATTTTACCCCAAAAAAGGAGATACCGCAGAACCCGCCTTTTTTAAAATACATCCTTTGCTAACACAGTCGGTATTCTGAAGTTTTGTATAAGTACTTTGCGTATTTAGTTACTATGTTAACTGAAAAAGTCAGACATTTTTTTCTGGCAAAGTGTGCGTTTTAAAAGTTCACTTTGTCTTATCCACCGACTTAACGGTATTTCAAATCTGAGGCTGATGTGTTGAAGAGCTTCAGGTAATGTTTTGAACTTGAAGGGTTTTTGGCGCATTGCATTTCGCACATTTTCTCGAACTTGCCAGACACCAATAGGCATAATATATCCTGATCGTGCTTCACGAAGCACCACCACCGTTGCCTGTCGTCGCTCCTTTATCAATAGTTCACAAGTTGCAAGCCGTGCGGAATAGTAGCAACCACCGATTGATGCGTATGTTGTGCGTCCATTGTTTCCTTCCCAATCTGAAAATATGGCAACGTTTTTGCCAGCTGGATTCCAAACAGTTCCTGGATACCATGCTTCCATAGACTCGTAACTATATTTATCAGGTATCAATAGAATTGCAAATACGTTATCAAGGTACATTGATTCATATACTCTATACTCGTTTATTTCAGGAAATGTTTTAACCTGTTCTCGAAGATTTTTTGAGAGTATATCATCAACAGCCGTTATGCTCCAACGCGTAGGAACTAAACGTCGGTTCTTTTCAAGACCAAACGCTCCAACACTGAAAGCTTTTTGAATTTTAGTAACTATAACACCGCGATCATAAAGTTCTAACACTGCATTTGTGGATTTAAGGTCAGTGTCATAGTAAGCCTTCTCGATGTGTTGTTCATATCGAGCATTACCAACACGCATGTCTCGAATAGGAGCAGAAGGACCAAATGGCTGTACATCATCATCTAAAAAAAACGAACCACTAGGTTTTTTTGTTAGGTTTAACTCCATGTCTACACTATTGTCCGCTAAGGCTAATTCACGAGTAGATTCAAGGATTTTTCCAGCCCCCAAAACATTAGTTACATTAACTCTATGTTTACCTCGCACAAGCATGGAACGAAAACCTACAATTTCATCAATTGATTTACCAAACCATTGTTCAGGTAAATCATAAATGCTGGTATCCTCATGTACGGGTGGCACAAGAGGTCCAACATAAACATTAGGATAACCAATCCGACCAATGAACACACTAGGGGGAGACATGCCTGCGATGTCCTGATTAGACATTAAGGGAATGCTCTTGTTAAAATAATGTAGTTTAACCATTATTGGACAACGGGTTTTACCACAGAGACCACGCGCACCTTTGCAGATAACACATAAACTATCTTGGCTAGCATGAGCTACAATTGGTACATCATCGTTATTTGCTTGTTTTAGAAGGTCTTTTACCCAATTATCAGTTGGTCGCACATTATGAGAAAAATTTGCAGTGAAAGACATCAGTATTGATAAAAGCTAACAGACACATATGTTTTCTGCAAACAAACATGGTTATAATCTAAAAACTTAGAGCGTAACTGTGCTTTAGAGTAGACACAAAAACATATAATTCTATGTAAACTACACTTTTTATACCTGAACACATTTTCATTTTTTTCTACAAAAGCAAAGTTTTAAGTGTAAAAAGTTTGAAAAGTGTAAAGAGCAGAAGAGTGGCGCTCGGGCCGGGATTCGGACCCGGGTCCTACGGGCGACAGCCGCATATACTAGACCGAACTATACTACCCGAGCTCTTAAACGCCGAAACAATACATACCATTAGACTAATTAACCTTTCTCGAAAAAAACAGCTATACACAAAATAGCAACAAAGTAAAAATAGTTACAGATGCCAACATCAACATGTATAATTGTGGTTAAACAGTATAGCTAAAACAGAAGACACTAACAAAACTGCTAAACAGCAAACAGGTTTTGTTTGAGGGTAGCCTCTACTAAAATTAGCAGTTTTTTGAACAAATTATTTATCTGCGTATAACGTAGGAAACAGAGAATATATCGTTGAATAAAATTTTGTTAACTATATGCCATGTAACTATGGTCGTGGAAAATGTTTTCACGATACCACAACAACATCATTTATAAACAAAACAACACACAAAAAAGAAAACAACACAAAACACAACAGTTAACAAAAAAATAAGCTACTGTAAAGCTAAAAGCCATTCAGCAATTAGCACATTTGAGCTTATCTTAGCCTCTAACAATTGGTTTATGTTACGATAGCTTTTTAAAGTGCGTTCTTGACTCTAAGGATTGCAATAAAGCGGGATTGACGGTCAAAAATGGTAAGAAAAGCACGAATACGCCTCACAAGTACCGATTACGGTAAACTTGAAGAAGTATGTGAGGAACTCAAAAGCATAGCAACAAAAACAGGCGTAAGAATCAATGGTCCAGTACCACTACCAACAAAACGCCTACGTGTTCCAGTTCTTAAAACACCCTGTGGCGAAGGCACAACTACATGGGACAGATGGGAAATGCGCATACACAAAAGGTTAATTGACATAGACTCTGAAGAAAGAGTCATGAGACGCATCATGCGCATACGCGTACCAGAAGAAGTACACGTAACAATAGAGTTAATCTAAATAAAAAAATCTTCTTTAATTCTCTTTTAATGAGACTCTTCAACACTTTTCTTATATAACGCTTTATCAATTACTCGGACATCTAAATTATGTTTATGAGCAGTCTTTCTAAGAGACAACAACAAAGTTTGATAATTTAACGCAGTAAACAAATTTGAAGGTGCATTACCAAGCAATGGTTTCCAAACACGCACATCAAAAAACCCATAGTTTTTTGGATCAAAAAACATCAAAATTACACTGACAAAAACAGGAGTAACCCCCTCAAGAGTAGACAAACAATTCACACGGTAAAGGTCACTGCCTTCAGGCAAATTAAACGCTTGACTAGAAACTCTTTGTATATTTTCATCGCTATTACGGTTCACCAACTCTACTACACGAGGTCTCTTATCAGGCTCATTGTGAAACACCCAATCAATAACAGCAACCAAATCAGTTTTAGTCATAACTTTATTTTTACGAAACTTGAAACCTAACTCACGCTCACGTTGAGCCAAAAACCCATACGCTTTATCGTATTTACGACACCAAAGCAAATAGTCCGCCTTATCCAAAGTTATACACAACAAACAAAACTAAACATAGCTACATTTTTGCTTTTTCATAAAAAACATCAAAAACAACATAGCAACACTGTAATCTCTGTAGAATGCAACTCCAGTTTTATACAGCGTTCGTATACCTACAATTTCGCGTTTTCAACCATGACAGTCTATCATGCATTTACCAGTTAAATCATATATATCTTTAAAAAAATGAAATATTACACAGTACACTTAAGTGAACTACCTAATTGAACTAGACCATCAAAACCCAAAATCTAACACACAAAACTACAATATGCAATGTGTATAAAATAGTACATACAACATATAACGTAGTACAATTGACAAAAAATAGTTTTTACATAGACTATAACACTGTTAAGCATTCTACCAGATTTTTTTATAAAACCCGCATAATGCACATAAAAAACTGCAAAAACCACCAAAAAACAAACAAATATTAACCAAACACACACAATTATTAAATGATAAACAATGCAATTACTAAAACAAAAAAGCGTAGACAAAATATTCCCGAAAACAGACACGAACATAGAATTCGCACTATTTTCTACCGATAACCATGTAGAGATACTAGCAAAGGAAGAGATAATAACTAAAGAGGAATATCAGAAAGCGTTCGAAGCACAAAAAACCAACACCATTTCAACATATTTTTGCAACCAAAAAAATGAGTGACATGTTTTGGCTACCGATAGCGAAAGAGTAAAAAAACCAAAACCGCCCAAAAAGAAAATACTAAAACACAAACCGATAAACAAAAAATAAGGCGATATTCATGTTTTAAGAGACCACTTGGGATTGCTGTGGTTGCTGATCACTCGTTTTTGTGGACTTTCTAAGAAACAACACTACCACTAAGACAACACTGATACATATTATGAAACTTGTAACGCATAACAAAAGAATTAACGTGTAGGCACATAGGCAACTGTTGGGTCATGTCATAAAGTATTTTAATGTGTGAGTACCTGATTGTTTTTCAATCAGGTCAGTATTTGTATGGTGTCAAAAGTTGTAAAAGTGTTGTGCCCTTTTTGTGGTAGCGATAAAAT
>JAIRJY010000089.1 GCA_031260365.1 Nitrososphaerota archaeon
TTCTATACTCAAGGCAATTAGAAAAAATTTCCAATCAATACCCAGATGTTACTAATTTAATCAGAACTCAAGTGAAAGCTAAAGAGGCAATTTTTGAAGCAGAATGCGTTGCTATAGACTTAGAAACAGGAGACATGAGACCCTTTCAAGAACTTATGCATCGCCGACGGAAATATGATATAGAAACTGCTGTTGAACAATACCCCATTGCATTATACACTTTTGACATGCTATTTATTGATGGCAAAGACTTAACATGTGAACCACTAACAGTTAGACGAGCCACATTAGAAACCGTATTAAATAAAAATAACCAGCTACAAATAGCCACACAAAAAATTGTCAGCAGCCCAAAAGAATTAGAAGACTTTTTTGAAGAAGCCATAACAGGAGGATGCGAGGGGTTAATGTGTAAATCTTTGGCTAAAGAGTCGATTTATCAAACTGGAAGTCGTGGTTGGTTATGGATAAAATATAAACGTGACTATAAAAGCGAGATGACTGACACTGTTGACTTAGTTGTAGTAGGTGCTTTTCATGGCAGAGGTAAACGCGCAGGCGCATATGGTGCCTTGTTATTAGCAACGTATAACAGGGATAAAGACATTTTTGAAACTGTAACAAAATGTGGCACAGGTTTTACTGATAAGGATATAGAGGATGTGTATACAACACTACGGAAACATATTATACCTCGTAAGCACGCTAGAGTTTTAGCAACAATAGAAGCTGAAGTCTGGTTTGAACCATTTGTTGTTTTGGAAATTTTAGGTGCAGAGGTTACATTAAGTCCAATTCATTTATGTGCGATAAATTCAATTCGTAAAGACAACGGATTAGCAATTCGTTTTCCAAGGTTTACGGGGAAATACCGTACAGACAAAAGTTCACAAGACGCCACCACTTCAAAGGAAATTGTAGAAATGTATCAAAGTCAACTTAAACAAATAACAAGTTAAACCTAACAAGAAAAAGACTAGAATACATTAAATGAGTAATAAGCATAATAATGTTAAATGTATAATTGTAATTGAGGGATTCTATGGCATTAGACCCAGACAAAATGAAGACCCTTATAGCGTATAAAAAACGTTTAGAAAACCAACTTGAAACTTTGAGTATTGAAACAAAAGAAGTTCAAACAGCATTAGACATAGTAAATACTATGCTACTTGAGAAAGGTTTCAAACGTGGAGACCTAAAAAAAATTCCGCCACAAACAAATCTGCAAAAAGAAATAGTACTCCCAAAACAAGAAACACGCGAAATACCAATAGACACACAACCCATACCAACTCGCACAGTAACAACAACTGTTCAAGATAGAGATAACGTATTTTCACTTAAAACAATGAATGACGAATCATTAGCATTAATTTGCTTTGACAAAGAAGCAATGCATGTAATGCCCGATGAAAGTAAACAGTTTAACGCCAAAACGCCGCCTTTCCAAAATTTTTTAGTAGAAAAAGTTCTTGCTAAAATGAAAGAGAAAGACAGTGAACTTGTACACACCAATCAATTAGACCCAGACAAAGCTTTCACTTATGAAATTATAAAAGAAGAAGATTTAATACGAGAAATAATAATTTACAATGTTGACGATGAACGTTTAAAAGAGTTAAAGTCAAGCATACGATGGACACTGGAAAAAATGCATGAAAAAACGCATAATTAAAAATTATTTTGAATGTTTGTCAATTATTGCAGTTATACTTGGTTTAGTGCATAGACCAACAAGCCGTTCAACCTCTTGACCATCCTTGAAGAGTATCAGCGTTGGTATACTAAAAACCTGAAATTTTTCAGCTGTAGAAGAGTTTTCATCGACATCAAGTTTGCCAATTAAGGCTTTTCCAGTGTATTCTTGCGCTAGTTCATCTATTGTTGGAGCTAATGCTCTGCATGGACCACACCAAGTTGCCCAAAAATCAATCAGAACAAGCTTATTGTTTTGGATAGTTTCTTCAAAATTGACATCTGTAACATGTAAAAGGGAACACAATTTATAACACCTAAAGTAAAGGTTTTTTTATACAATATAAAGTCTTAGTCAGCACTTTTCTTATTTTTACTTGCTTCCTTTTTGAAAGGCAAACTTGTTAGAGGTCTATACTTCCGCGCAGTAATTGCACATCTGCAACTTGTCCTGTGTCAGCATATATCCCAACAGCAACTAAGTTTAACCCACCGAAGTAAATTCTGTCAAGATTTAATTCTACATACCAATATGGATATAATTCTACTGATCCACCGCGAACATGCGGCACCATTTGAATGGATGCTGCTGGACGCGTTGTTTTAAATCCTGAAACTTGTTGACCTTCAATGAGATAGGACATTGTTTTTACATAGTCTTCGGCTATCTCAACTGCTCTTTCTTGCATCACAGAAGTCACACTGCTGCCTTTTTGAAACAGATAGTAGCTATCTATCATTGTTATTAGTATATTATTTTGGAAAGTCATCTGTAAGCCTTTCGCTTGAAAATCTATACCGTCCTCAGTGAACATCCAAAATAATTCGGCAGAATTACCGGAG
>JAIRJY010000125.1 GCA_031260365.1 Nitrososphaerota archaeon
TTCACCCTCAGCGCGTCCATCAAAATGTCGGCTATAGTTTTCAATGCCTGTACAAAAACCTAACTCGTTTATCATTTCCAAATCATAATTAACACGTTGTTTAAGTCGTTGTGCTTCCAGGGGAGGCAAAATTTGAAGTCGTTCGGTCAATTCTTGACGAATTTGTGCCAGTGCACGTTCATGTTTTTCTTGAGGTACCACATATTGTCTAGCAGGATAAATAGTGATGTTATCAATAGTAACTTTAACGTCACCTGTTACAGCATCAACTTCTTTAATTTTCTTTACATTACTACCTTCAAACTCTATGCGGATAATGTCTTTCTCATAAGCAGGCACAACATCAACCACATCACCACGAACACGAAAACGTCCAGCCGCTAAAAAAGTGTCATTCCGCTCATACTGCATATCAACAAGGCTACCAATCAAACCCTGACGACTCAACTCTTTACCAATTTGCAATTCAACAGCTAAACTTTTAAAATCCTCAGGATTACCCAAGCTGTAAATACAACTAATACTTGCAACAACAATAGTATCATTCCGACTTACCAAACTAGATACAGCATGCATACGCATTTTTTCTATCTGCTCATTTACAGTGGAATCCTTCTCAATATACATATCCTGCGCAGGCAAATAAGACTCAGGCTGATAATAATCATAAAAACTAATAAAATACTCCACACGATTATTTGGAAAAAACTCTTTAAGCTCAGCATAAAGCTGCGCAGCTAAAATCTTATTATGAGCAATAATCAAAGTATGTTTCTGAAGACGACTAATTACATTAGCCATAACAAAAGTTTTACCACTACCCGTAATACCTAAAAGCGTCTGCTTGTCCCTTTTCACAAAATTCTCTACTAACTTACCAACCGCTTCCTCTTGACCAGGAGAAATCTTAAATGGAGAAACTAACTCAAACTGCATACCTTACGCCCAAACAGCAAAACAAAAAAAGCACACAATACTTAAAAAGTTATTACCACATTTTTATAAAAATCACATGTACACATTTTACAATAAAGACCAAGATATACGGAAATTTTAAAAATACGTGATATGCAACCGCCGTTAATGTAGACAAAAAAATTTACAAAAAAAGAAAAAAGGGAAGATTTTTCTTATTTTTTCCTGAGCAACAAAAAGCCAACTAACAGGACTACAAGTACCATCACAATTGTTGAAATTGCAATGTATAGACCAAAGTTTGGCTGATTGCTATCTGAACTTGATTCAACTACGCCTACTGCTGTTGAGTCGCTAGAAGATCCATATGCATTGGTTCCGTCAAAGATTGCTGTGACCGTGTATTTACCAGTTTCTTTTGGTGTCCAGAGGTAACTGAATGTTCCGTTTGAATCAGTGTATGCTTCGCCGATGTAGGTGTATTCCCAGGTTTCTTCATTTATTGCTATTAGAGAAACTGGTACGCCCATCACTGTTTCGTTACCGTAAAAGCCGTCTATTGGCATTTGTAAGTAGTTATAGTCCATCCAGAGAGCCATGCTTGCGTCAGCGACACATGCTATACCGCCTGCTGTCTTTGATAGTGATGCTGGAGATTGGTCAAGTACTTTACCAGTTAGAACAATGCCACCTCCTTTAACAACTGCAGTTTGTGGTCCGCTGATAGTTGTCTTGCTTTCGCCTTTGCCTAGCACATACATTGTTCCGTCATAATTACTTGCTGCTGTCAGATATCCTTCTGCTGCTGCACCTGCTTGCATACGTGTACCAGAAAGTTTCCATAGAAACTCACCAGTTGTTGCATTAAGACATATCATACCTTGACCGCGTTGAACTGGCTGATCAACTGTGTGTATACCATCTGTTACGTATAGTAATCCACCGATAACTCTGGCTGATGAAATCGCATATATTGCGTCATCGTTGCTTGTATATGGCGTTTCGAATGGAGCTGCTTTGTCTTGCCATTTCCAAACTACTTCACCCGTGTGCTGATTGAGTGCCCATACACCTGTGTATCCGATTGAGTATAATAGATCACCATAGGCTGCTTCATCGTACAACCAGAAGGATCCCCACGGATAATCAGCATCAGTATGAGTTTCCCATAGTTCTTCACCAGTTTTTAGATTCCATGCTTTGATTACACCAAGTTCCATTTGAGCCACGTAAACACCATCTCTTATCCAGACATTAGTCGGTCGGAAAGCTGATGACATTTCAGTAGGTTTTGATGTGAAATTCCACAGCAGTTTACCACCATCATTCATGTCATAGGCCACTATGCTATAACCATAGAAACCACCGTAGAGAAATCGGTGTTGCTGTACCATAATCATTGATTCATAATCAATTCCACCAAGCACGTTACCGTTTGTACTTGTTTGATAAGCTGTTCGATAACTCATTGGCAGAGTAACACTTGTGTTGCTCTCTATTCGGCTGTTAAAGTTATTTGATGTTCCTAAAGAGTTCCATTTAATTAAGAAGCCTTCATATGAATCAGTAACTGTAACGTTTGTAGCTGGATTTTCCGTGTTTGTTTTAACGCCTTGGAAGCTGTAGTAGTACCCATCGCGGAAGAACAATTCATAATTACTGCCATTACCTGAGAATGTTGGAAGAGTAATATTAGTTAACAGACCAGTATTTGGATTTATCTTGTATAAGACACCGCCGCTGATAGCACTGAGCTCTACTGTTACGGGGCTTGTCGGATTTGAGGGGTAGTTATATGATATGTGTGTTGGAGTGATGCCACCTGGAATTGCATAGTATATTTCTCCAGTGCGTATATCATAGCTCACTGCACAAGTCGTTGGTACACCATTAATAACCTCGACTCTGCTTTGATATGCTCTTCCCATGTAGACCACGCTTGGAGTACCAGGGCTTGATAATAACGCGGTTTGTCCGGCTTCACCACCGATTATACCAGCCAAGCTTTGCGTTCGTGACCAAACTATGTGTGGAGTGTTAACTGCTGGAATGAATGGACCATAATAGTTATCATGCCATGCATTGTTTGTGACACCGACAATATTTGAGGATGACCAAGGGTAACTACCCAACATTTCCCACGAATCACGCATGTTTGGTTGAACTGGACGTGTCCAGTATGCATTGTCTGGCAAAGTTAACATCCATGGAAGGACAAAGTCTTTTTGCACTGTTACGGTTGTTATTGGTGATTCTGCTAACTCACAGAAAACTGATGGACTATAAATTGCGGTTGCAAATGCACGTGTACGTGTTGCTGACCAAGCACCGCCAGCGTAGTATCCTTCAGGGAAATACGCACCACCAAAGAAGAATTGGAACGTGTAGTCACCAACTTTGTTTGGCTTATAGTTGAACCAGCTTGTACCATCATCTGGATAGGATAGAAGATCAACCGTTTGAGTTATACCGTCTGGATCTGTAATGATAACTTTGAAGTCGTTCATGTATTTACCTTCTCCGGGTGCAAAAATAGTCCAGACGTTAATCAGTAAGTCTTGACCTACACCAATTGGATCGGGTGTAACACTTAGAAAAGCGCGAGTTTCGATAATATATTCAGCTGTTTTACCTTGTGGTATATATGGCGTAGAATCATATCCGCCGCCCTGATATGAACCACCTTTGCTCACCGTTCCACCGGAACCCTGTTGTGCGACTGCTGCAGATGTAAGGAACATCGAAGTAAATAGCACCGTTAGCATTACCAGTGATATAATATGTGACAATCTTGTTGTTTTTTTAGTATTTAACATATTTTCATTTTTCACCATTTTTATGACTTACTCACAGCCGTAATCGGCTTATAAAGTTTACCCAAAAAACGGATTATTGAACAAAACGGCACTTTTTTTCTAGCACTTTATCTTTTTGAAGTTAATATAAAAACTCTTACGCATATTTCTGTGCGGATTCAATTAAAAATCTTAACACTTTATCCAACAGACGCTTTTGATGACGACACTATAACGGATACAACACCTTGACTATATTGTAATAAATACACACACTAAGGTGACCCCTAAATGTTAAGCATTTATACGTCTAACATACGTTATCAACCACCAGTTATTTGTTGGTAGAGTCTACACATTTAGTGATTTAAAAAATGTTGTGTTTTAATCACACAAATTTTGAAACGTTTATACATATGTTCAACTAAAGATTTGAACACATATTATAAAATTAGCGTATTTTGTGGATAAAATCTTCAATTTCACATATGTTCCTCATGTTCAAGACTGCACGAGTATTTTGTTTAGTGACATAGTCATTGAGCATCCAAAAAACGTGTTCACGTACTTCGGATGATGAACTGCGTTTTTCATATTTGTTATATAATTCAATGAAACGCAGAATCTGCTTTTTTATTTCAGCGTTACTAATTTGTGTTTTTGTAGAATCAAAAATCCAAGGGCGATCTCTTGCACCTCTACCAATCATGACAAAATCACAAGTTGTTTTGTTTAAAAGGTCAAGTCCTTCAAGGTGACTTGTAACATCACCGTTAGCCATAACGGGTATAGTGAGTTTTTCTTTAACTTGTTTCATTATAGTCCAGTTAACTTTTTTTGCAAGCTTTTGTTGAGCAGTTCGCCCATGAACACAAACAGCCGCTACACCGACATTTTCCAAAATCTTAGCAATATTCACAGCCACTATTTTTTGTGCTTCTATACCTATTCTCATTTTTACTGTAACAGGTTTAGCTGTCGTTTGAACCATTTTTTTCACAATTTTTTCCAACAAAGCAGAATTAGATAACAAATAAGCACCATAACCTTGAGCTAATATTTCTTTTTCACTGCAACCAACATTAAAATCGATAATATCAGCAAATTCTTCAACTTGTTTCACACTTTTTATAATAGAGTCTTCGTTGTTACCAATTAACTGCACACTTACAGGTCTTTCAGACTCAACTATGTTAAGAAGATCCTTAACTTCATGGCGGCTTTTATTTTTAATAAGCTCCACATCAAACATCTGAGTGTATACTAAACCAGCCTTATTTTCTTTACATAGCATACGAAAAGAAGTACAGTTAACTGCAGCCATAGGTGCAAGAACAAAGTTACTTGAAATGTCAACATTCCCTATTTTCACAGTACTTTACACCTCACATTGCAGTCTGCCTTGCATACTCATAATCAAACAGTTCAACATAACTTATCAACGAACTAATTATCTTGGTAGCTAATGTTTAAAGTACCATTTTTAATTTATACCTATAGGTAGAAAAATCAAGACATTTTTGTTGCCTCAACTGTTCGTTTCAGAACTAAAGCAGCGACATCTTGGTTGGGCCAACTGCCCAATCCACAGTCAGGACCGATAAAAGTTAAGTGTGTACCGTATTTTTCTTTTGCAGTGATGTATCGTTTACGTATAATTTCAACAGATTCAACAAGTTGTTCAGAGGTTGGCTTTTCAAATCTTTTTTCGCAAACTTCTGTCCAGATAGTATCAATATCTGTACGAGTAATACCTACGCGAATCTGTTTATCAGCCTCGTTAAGCATACTGGGGGATACATCACTAATGTTTCTTGGAGAGGCAGCATACTCAAAAGATAGCACATCTAACCCTGTTACATTAAGTAAATTACGTATTCCACTGGTAAAGTGTAGATGTATTTGTCGTGTTGGACCGTGGAAATCATATGCTTTTTTAAGAGTTTTTACAATTAGTTCAGGTGTAGCAGTTAAATTAGTATGTCCATAACTGGGTTCATCAATTGAGATTACTCGCGTTTCTATGTATTTACTGTTTAAGATAGCGTTTTTTGCGAATCGGTTAATTGTTTCTGCAAACCCATCTAACACATCAGGATAAGCTACAGTACCGACCTCATGCAGATACTGTTCAAGTGGACCAAAAATGCACACACGCAACAGAATTTTTTTGTTGAATTCTTCACTTAACTCTTTAGCATACTTATTAAGCACATACACTTCAGGCAACACAGCTTTACTTGTCTCTACAACAAATGAACCGTTTGTCATTGCTTCATGAACAGCATCACCAATTTGTCTTAAACCGTCAAACTGTTGTGGAAAATTGACAACATCCAAACCACACTCCATTTTTTTCCGAAAAGAATCCACAATCACTTGGCAAAAATTTTTCTGCGTAAATTCATCTGATATGGGATCTTGTTTATTTATGATATACTCTCGAGTTTTCATGTAAGCCCGTGCAAAAATTTCCCTGTTAACGCCTTTAGGTAATGGAAAACTACCAACATCATCAATTAATGGATACATAAATTGGAAATAGCTGGATTTCTATTAAAGGTAACGTACAGGCAACAATGTAGTTAAAATGTTCATCACATACAAATGCCTCGTAAAGACTCCCCTTATCAATACATTAAAACATATACATAAAATCATCATAAAAACAAAATTTTCAGGTATACTCAATTTCTCCACTTTAGTCACTTTTTTGAAAAGAAAAATCGCCAATTATTAAAGCAAAAAGTAGAGATATTCTATTTTAAGATATATTTTGTTATGTGAAAGGGTTTGTTATCGTAGACGGGTTTTTTCGCCTGTTACGATATATAGTATTGATTCGCAGACGTATACTGCGTGGTCGGCTATGCGTTCTAGATAGCGACTCATTAGTGCGCTTGAAACTATGCAGCTGCTAGTAGTGTTCTTTTCTTCAAGTAAATTTTTTAAGTGATTCAGATACATTTCGTCTACTTCTCGTTCAGTTTCTGTAATGGTTCTAGCTAGTTTAACATCATGTTTACGTAGAGCATCAACGCTGATTTTTACCATTTGAAGGACTTTTTCACTCATTTTTTCAACTGCTTTTTTTATTTCTATGCTACAGCAGTCTTTTAGTCCGGTTATTTGATCATTAATATAGGAGATATCAAGAGCGTATCTACCGTAGCGTGCGAAATCGTAACCTATTTTCATGTATGATTTAATAGTACGCAAGTCTGAAGCGACCGGTTGGAAACGAGTGATAAGTTCAAAGGAACGGGCTTCAACTTTATCAGCCATGAGCATTAGTTGGTCAGACATTTCTCGAACTTGCCCTTGAACTGTTGAACCTTCAAGGTACGCTTTGATAGAAATATAGAGCGTTTGATATGTCAATTCGCCCATTTTGATTAGTAACACTGATTGATCTTCTAATACGACATCTATTAGCCTGTTCATTTTTCCGCCTCTTTTAACCAAATACTCCAGTGATATAATTGTCTGTTAATGTTTCTTTTGGGTTTTCAAAGATTTGACTTGTTTCTCCGAACTCTATAAGCTCACCCATATACATGAATGCTGTATAATCAGATACACGTGATGCCTGCTGCATGTTATGTGTTACTATAACTACGGCGTAGTCCTCTTTAAGCTCTACTACTAGTTTTTCGATTTTTGCTGTAGCAATGGGATCAAGTGCTGAGCACGGTTCATCCATAAGAATTACCTCAGGCTGCATTGCTATTGCACGTGCAATACAGAGCCGTTGTTGTTGACCACCTGAGATGCTGGTTCCAGGTTTTGTAAGATCATCTTTGACTTCATTCCAAAGTGTTGCTTGCTCAAGGCTACGTTTTACGATATCATCGAGTTGTTTGCCTTTTTTTGCTCCTGTTAATTTTAAACCTGCAGCAACGTTATCGTAGATGCTCATTGTAGGAAAAGGATTTGGTTTCTGAAAAACCATGCCAACTCGTCTTCGAATTTGCACTGGATCAATGTGACTATTGTAAATGTCTTCGTTGTCTAGTAATATTTTTCCAGTCATTTTAGCGTTAGGTGCTAATTCGTGCATGCGATTGAAGCAGCGTAAGAATGTGGATTTGCCACATCCGGATGGACCAATTATGGCAGTGACTGTGTTGGGTTTTATTGTTAAATTTACTGATTTTAGTACTTGTTTTTTGCCAAACCAGACGTTAACGTTTATGGCTTGCATTTTTGCGGTATGATCTATTTCTTGTTGTGACTGGTCAGCTGGTTTTCGTGGTTTAGTCATGTTGTTTTGTTCTTGCGTTATTGTTGTTATCATGTTTTCATTCTACTCCTGCTTGCTAGTCTTACGACAATATTTACTATTAACACCATTAATATGAGTATTAATGCGGCACTCCAGCCTTGTGCTTGTGCTTCTGGATAGGGTTGTAGGGCGTTTCGCCAGATTTCTAAAGGTATAGCTGCCATAGGTTTGTTTAGTCCTTGGAAAAAGTATCTGCTTCCCAAGATTGTCATGATAAGTGGAGCTGTTTCTCCAGCGATTCTGGAGACTGCTAAAAGTAAGCCTGTTAATATTCCGTTTTTGGCGGTAGGGAGTACTACACTTATTGTTGTGCGCCAGTTACGAACACCTAGTGCTAGAGAGGCTTCGCGTATGTTGTTTGGTACGAGTTTTAAAGATTCTTCTGTTGTCCGTGTAACTATTGGTATTAGTATGAATGACAATGCTATGGTTCCTGCTAGTGTTGAAAAAGAACCTAATTCCAGAACGATTAGTCCGTATATTGTTATACCAATTATTATAGATGGAAATTGTGTTATTATGTTGTTTATAGCGCGCAGGTTTTGGGCATATTTGTTGTTTCCAAATTCGGAGAGGTATATTCCGGATAATACGCCTATGGGTACGCCTATAATGCTTGTTAATCCTACTAGTATTAGTGTTCCTTGTATGGCGGGACCTATACCACCATTAGAGTTGGTTGATGTTAAAAATGTTAGGCTTAACTGTCGCGCACCTCTTGTGGTTACTTCGAAGAGTATACTGGCTAAAGGGATTATAGCTATTATTACGCATACGACACACAGTATGAAGAATAGTTGATTTTTGAATTTTCTAAAGTCGTAACTATTCATCATTGGTCAAATGCACCACCTGTAACTTTGAACACACGTGTCATAACTAGGTGTGCACCAACATTGATTATTATACTTATAATAAGCAATGTTAAACCTACACCCAAATATGTTGAAAGCTTAAGAGACGCAGTTGAGGCTTCCATAAAACCGTTAGCTATTAAGGAAGCCAATGTTTGACCTGGTTGAAATAACGATTTGGGCATAGCTGAAGATCCTGTTGCATTACCTATTACCATTGCAACTGCCATTGTTTCACCAACTGCTCGACCTAAACCCAGTATTATGGCACCAAATATACCTGATTTACCATAGCTCAGTACCCAACGTTTTGTTACTTCCCATTTTGTTGCTCCAATACTGTATGCTCCTTCACGGATAGAGTTAGGTACAGCTGTTAGCACTTCTTTGGAAATTGAAGCTATTGTAGGGATAATCATGATAGCCAATATAACTCCAGCTGTAAAAATGTCTAAACCTTGAGGTGTACCGCTAAATAGGGGGATCCAGCCAAAATATTTAGATAATGGCATTTCCACATATTTTACCATCCAACCACGTAGTACCAAAAGTCCCCAGAGACCGTAAATTACGCTGGGAACAGCCACAAGCAATTCTACAAGATAACTTATAGGTACACGTATGGAGCGCGGAGCCATTTCTACTAGGA
>JAIRJY010000037.1 GCA_031260365.1 Nitrososphaerota archaeon
GTCACCATTCGGAAGTCGCAAATAAAACTCTTTTGCGAGCGTTAACTGAAGCAAAAATGAAACCTAAAGAGCTTACAGCGGTTGCGTTTTCTATGGGACCTGGTTTAGGTCCTTGTTTACGCACTGGAGCAACTGTAGCTCGTGCTTTAGCAGCGTATTTACAAATTCCATTAATTGGTGTAAACCATTCTATTGCACATATTGAAATTGGAAAACTAGAAACAGGTGTAACTGATCCTGTTACGCTCTATGCATCAGGTGGAAACACCATGGTTACCGCGTTTGAATCTAATCGTTATAGAGTTTTTGGCGAAACCCTTGACATTGCACTTGGCAACTGCCTTGACGTTTTTGGAAGACATGCAGGTTTAAAAAGTCAGAAGGGTTTACCTATTGGAGCGGCAATAGAGCAACTTGCTCTTAAAGGTAAAGCTCTTATCAAATTGCCATATGTAGTAAAAGGTATGGACCTGTCGTTAAGTGGTCTTTTAACAGCAACAATTACACAGCTTCAAAAAGGCGAACACACACTTGAGAATTTATGTTATAGTCTTCAAGAACATGCTTTTGCTATGGTTGCTGAAGTTACTGAGCGCGCATTAACACATACTGAAAAAAAAGAAGTACTGTTAACTGGCGGTGTAGCAGCTAACAACCGATTACAAACAATGCTAAAAACAATAGCAGAGGAACACTATGCAAAATTTAATGTAGTTCCTAGAAAATTTGCCACAGACAACGGTGCAATGATAGCTTGGACAGGTATTTTAGCGTACACTCATGGTATAGTTACATCTATAGATGAAAGTTATGTAAAGCTACGCTGGCGCGTAGACAGAGCGGATGTACCATGGATAAAATAAAGCAACATATTTTATTAAAAAAAGGTGCGGAAGCGAATCTATACCTTGCTAATTGGCATGGGAAAAAAGTTGTAATCAAAATTCGAGCACAAAAAAAATACCGCGCTGAAGTGCTTGACTCTCAGATCCGTAGTTGTCGCACAATACATGAGGCACAACTGTTGCATCAAACGAAGATTTTTGGTGTTACAACACCATTAGTTTACATGGTAAATATACCAGAGGCAACAATTGTTATGGAATACATAAATGGAATTCAAGTAAAACAGTATATAAACAAAGCTTCAAAAGAGGAGTGTAAAAAAGTTTGTTTGCAGATAGGTGAATTAGTCGGTAAACTTCACAAAGAAAACTTTATTCATGGCGACTTAACAACATCAAACATGATATTAAATAAACATGGAACTGTTTTTCTTGTAGATTTTGGTTTAGGCGAAAAAAGTGCAGAAATAGAAGCTAAAGGTGTTGATTTACATCTGCTAAAACGTACATTACAAAGTACACATTTTGCTTTTTGGGAAGCGTGCTTTAATGAGGTTCTCACAGGGTATAGTTTAATATTAGGTGACAAAATTTCAGAAAAAATTTATGAGAAAATCAGAGAAATAGAAAAACGAGGTCGTTATGTTGAAGAGCGTAAACAAAATTTGTGATTGTGCTAATGATGCTGATTTTCAGACTAAAAATAAGGTTATTTTGTTTATCTCAGGTAATTTTCACAAGTTTGAAGAAGTACACAGCATTTTGAGTCCTATGGGAATAACTGTAGGCATGTTGCGTGTGAAAGGAGAAGAAATTCAAAGTGACAACAATAATGAAATTGCAAAAAAAAGTGCAACAGAAGCATTTAACAAATGTTGTCTACCGTTAATTGTTGAAGATGCAGGTTTATTTATAGATGCTCATGAAGGTTTTCCAGGACCATACTCAGCTTATGTCTACAAA
This sequence comes from Nitrososphaerota archaeon, assembly GCA_031260365.1. Classification (GTDB taxonomy): domain Archaea; phylum Thermoproteota; class Bathyarchaeia; order Bathyarchaeales; family Bathycorpusculaceae; genus Bathycorpusculum. The sequence goes on from JAIRJY010000037.1 coordinate 1,809, forward strand.
ACAATCCAAAATAAAGGGATACTAAAATTAATGGAAAACATACAAAATCGTAAAGCAACTTTTCACTCAACCATAGCATACTACAGCCGAAAAACAGGACCACTACTCTTTGAAGGTCAAATAGAGGGGAAAATAACACTTACAGAACGCAGGGGTAACAACAACTCTGGTTTTGGTTTTGACCCAATCTTCCAACCAGCTCAGAGCAATAAAACATTTGCAGAAATGACTCTAAAAGAAAAAAATTGTGTGTCACATAGAGCAAAAGCCGTCAACAAATTTGCTCAATGGTATAATAAACAAACATAATAAAACCCTAAATTTTTCGAAACGCAGAACAAAAATTATGTTATTAAGAGGCACCTAAAAAGTATCATAAAAGAAACACTTTTGAAACAACAATTTCTGAAGCTATAAGAATTTCAGATATTAACAACGGAATTTCAATGGCTTTTTTTATTTAAATAAGAATAAACATAATTAACAACCACGGCGTTATAACATTTTTAATTATCATTAATGTTGATGTTTGATAATGCCTCAAAATAAAGAAAACAATGTAGATATTTTTGGGCTATTGGCAGAAGGCACTGAGGCGTCTGAGAAGAAAAAGAACAGAGAAACACTTTTAGCTGCAACTGGTGTGCAAGATGTTTTTCTCGGAGGAACAATCAGCATTAATAGTTACACTTGCCTTGGTGTTCAATGCAAAGCATGTATCAAAGTTTGTCCAACAAACGCTCTGTATTGGGGAAGCGGAAAAATTGAAATAATCGAAGATTTATGCGTTTACTGTGGAGCTTGTGTTCTATATTGTCAAGTTGATAATTGTATAAAATTAGAACGAAAAAGAGATAATGGTAAAATCGAAAAATTCAGCAAACCCACAG
>JAIRJY010000081.1 GCA_031260365.1 Nitrososphaerota archaeon
GGATGCTATGATTTCTTCAAATGACTTTAGAACAGGTGTGACCATTGAGCTGGACGGAGAAGTTTTCCAGATTATTGAGTTCCAACATGTGAAGCCGGGTAAAGGGGCGGCCTTTGTCCGCACGAAGATCCGCAATGTCAGAAGCGGCGGCGTTATTGAGAAAAAGTTTAACGCTGGGGAACGTGTGCCGCGGGCGCGTTTGGACCGTCGTGAAATGCAGTATTTGTACAAGGAAGAAGATGGCCTCTATGTTGTGATGGATAATGAAAATTACGAACAGAGAACCCTGACGGATGTACAGATCGGCGATTCGGTCAAATGGCTCAAGGAGAATATGAACTTAGGGGTGCTTCTCTATAACAACGATGTTATCGGTGTGGATATGCCCATTTCGGTTGAGCTGCGTGTTACGGAAACAGAGCCGGGTGTCAAAGGCGACACAGCGACAGGTGGCTCGAAAGCGGCTGTAATGGAAACCGGGGCTGTGGTTCAGGTGCCGTTTTTTATCAATGAAGGGGATATGCTGATCATTGATACCCGTACAGGGAGCTATGTGTCGCGGGCTTGATTGTAAAACGCATAAAAACTATACAAGAGTCGTTTGACCCTTTCCTAAAGGTTGTGCAAATACGGGTACACCTAACCTTTTTGTTATCTCTTGGGCTAACACTTTACCATGATTTGAACGATAATTATCAGTTATAACCTGTTTTGCTTTTGAACGTTTTACATACTCTATCAAATCATCAAAATCAGAATGATCACTAAGTGCCACCAAGTACTCGCGTTCACCTATTTGCCGACAAGGATTTTGAAATTCCCACCCACTCACACATATCCTAGTGTTCTTCAAACCTGTCTTAAACCGAGCATTAGTATGATAGAAAGCAACACAAGGCAAATTACCACCAAGAAGCTCTTGACCCTCACTACTTGTATCAAGAGTTAAGCTACCAAGATTCATACCATAACTACCACAAACCTTGGAAACCTCATGCACAGTATCAGGCATAATAAAAGGAACCACAACATAAGCCTCCCGTAGTAACTGCATAACTTCCTGTAATTTACCATAAAAACCAAAAACATAAACAGCACCACCCCGTAAACGTCGCTCAATCATAGAAACAAGTAACTCACGTATATCAACATCAAAACGCCTACAACACCCAGGAGTACCATAAGTAGCCTCAATCACCAGCATATCACAATCAATAACAGGAGTTCCTTCAAGCTTAAAATCACCAGTATAAACAATCCTATCCCCACATGTGTTTTCCACTAACACCTGAGAAGCACCCATAATATGATCCGCTTTTAAAAAAGTAACAGTTTCATCAGCATGCTTGAAAGGTTTACCATACTCAAGAGCAAACACATTATCACTCTTAAGGTTAAAAGTTGGATTTACAATAGCAGCAAGATCACAAGTAGCAGGAGTCATCAAAACTTTTTCACATTGCTTAATACTTTTTCGTAAACCCATAAGATGATCCGCATGAGCATGAGTAACAACCCGCAACGGTCGGTTAATATCAAAAGCATCACAAGCTACAGTACTACCTAAAAGAACTGCGCCAGTCTTTGTAACACAAGCCAACTCAGCCAAACTATTCACTTTTTATCTGTTTTTTCTGCAAGCCAATCAATAAGCAGTTTAGGTGCAGCAGTTTCAATAACCACGTATATAGGTCCCAAAGGAGATTCAGATTTTTCCTCAGAAAAACTAACATGACCAGCATATGCTACTTGCTTGTTTATATAAAAAACAATTTTATCATCATCACGAATTGCACGATATAACATTTTTCTTGACGCATCACGTATACGGTCATTACGTAATAAATTACGAAAATTAATCAAAGATTCTTGCCCTTGTGCAGTTGCTTTTAATTTATAACCTTGAAAAGCCGGCTCAGACGTAAAAATTGGGTTATAAAAAACATTATTGATTGCCTTTTTTACTTTCTCTTCATCCTCTGTAGGATTGACATCTACCTCTACATGAATAGTTACTTTTTCCATTTCGCTTCAACTGATTCCAAATATTTTCTTACTACAGCTTTAAAAGATTCTATACCAGAATCATTAACCAATATATGTTCAGACAACGCAATAGCATTACCCAAACCAACACTTAACTCTCGCATATCACGCTCAAGAAATACATCAAAATCTTCAGGATCATCGCTTCTACCACGCTGACTCAAACGCACAAAACGCACATCAGAAGCTGCATGAACCGTAACAAGCTTAAACCCAGCAAAATTCGACTTAAACACCTCAGCCTCGCTTAAACTCCTCAACCCATCTATAACAATTTTATCACTAACCTGTGTCTCAATTTTTTGCACACACCGTTCAGCTACTACATTACCCCCCCAGTCCTTACGCAAATCCAACATAATCTTACCTACATTTTGCGGATTCAACTCTAAACCACGACATAGAGTTTCCTCACGAATTACATCACCCATAGTCACTTTAATATAACCAGCAGCAACAGCAGCCTCTGCAAAAACAGTTTTTCCAGCACCAGGCATACCTGTTAAACCTATAACAAGTTTATTAGTGTTCATTAACAAACAAACCTTTTTTGTTGTAATCAAATAACTGACTTAATTATATATGTTAATGAAATTAGAAACTAAGAATTTCGTATAATAAAATGTTAAACAAGAGACGTGGGTGAGGGTGGTTGGTTGGTGGTACTCACCCACGGTGACAAGGGTAAAAGAAAACAAGAGACTTGTTTTTTTATCCCTTGCCACAATACTAAGTTGTTATAGAGTTTTTTATGTCTTTCTTTGACAACATCATAGTTTTTACCATCCGCAAATGTAGTAACTTGTAAAATTACGTTAATACATGCAAATACAAGATATCATTAAATAAGGTTTGAATCACTTTATAACGATATTTTATTGACATTTTTTCTTGTTTTTGCTTAAAACATTTATGAAGGATAATTATAAAGAGTATATTAGAAAGAAAATGTTTGGACAAATAAGAAGCTTCATTGCTTTTGACATACAGAACGAAAATATAATAAACAGAATAGCAGCAGTACAAAAACTGTTAATGCAAACCAATGCAGACCTAAGACTTGTTTCGCCAAAAAACATTCACATCACCGTAAGGTTTCTTGGCAACATCGATTCGGAAATGAGTGACAAAGTC
>JAIRJY010000107.1 GCA_031260365.1 Nitrososphaerota archaeon
CAGCCTTGAAAAAATTAACATAGTTTTACAAGAGACATATTATTTCAATCTGCCGCTCTCTTGTGCTTACACTTTTTTTCAAAGACATCAGCTTGGTGTTATTAGCAAAAGTGAAACAGCCTATGATATCCATATTGATGTTGCCATTCACAAAAACATTAACACAATTTTACTCAAGATAAACAGGAAAACTAAAATGACCTTCGGTTTCAAACCATTAAAAATATGGCTCTAAAAACTGTTTTTCACGTCCACTTTAACTAACCTCTCTACTACATGGTATTGTCGGATGAACTGTGTAGTTATATACTCTTTTTGCGTGCTAATAAGATTCTGGTAATTAACAGTGAGCTACAAAAATCACATGCATCCAAAAGTCAGTAAAGGAGAAATCAGCGTTTTCTCAGCTTTAAGTACCGCAGGACTAACATATGGTATGGTAACACAAAAACCAATTATTTTAAGAGCAACTATTCCAGATTTCTGCTGGTTTGAACTAAAAAAAGCAGTTTATCTTGATGGAATACCCGTTCACATAAAAGATAAACAACAGCAGAAAGATCAAGAAATTGTTGACTTACTTGAACAACGTGGCTGGGACGTACTACGCATTCCATATGAACCACCATTAACACATATAGAAACTAAAGAAATCGTTGAAACCATACGACAATTCATTGGGTTAGACGAAGAATAAGTAACAACATTTTTCTTTCATACCACTTTAACCATTTTGTGCAATTTATGCCTACAGACATCTATAATCAACTCAAAAACTGGTTTAGCAACGCTACCCGAGTAGTTATCGCAGGCATTGGCAACCCTATACGCAACGATGATTTCATAGGCACAAAAGTTGTTCAGCAGCTTCAAAATAAACTCTCAAACAACGTATACTTGATTGAATGCGAAACTGTACCTGAAAACTATCTACTTGAAATTGAAACATTCAACCCCTCACATGTACTATTAATTGATGCAGCAATGCTAAAGTTAACACCAGGAGAAACCCGCATGGTTTTTCCCGAACAACTAGAAATGTTTTCAACATTTACTACACACATTCTACCGTTACAAATGTTTAACAATTATCTCAAAAAACTCCAAAACACCAAGACTGCACTGCTTTTAATCCAACCTAATAACGTTGAATTTGGAGAAAACATATCTACTGAACTTAAAAAAACAGCAGACAACATAGAAAATATACTAATAAAACAGCTAGCAAACCTCTAACAAAATTTATCAGCAGTTATTAACTATTTAATTTGTTCTGCAAGTTCAGCGATTTGTATTCGAAATTTTTCACGCATTTTAGTAAAACGCATAGCCGCTGAAGGATGCACAACCTCAAAATATCTTACACCTTCTACACGTGGAGCTTCCTTTGCACTTGCCCCAAGCAGCACAACAATTTTTGGGTTAATTACCGCAATTTGCTGTGCTAAATAGGGTAAACAAGCGACAACTTCATCTGGAAAAGGCTTACGGTTTTCTGGTGATGTATGTTTTACAATATTTGTAATGTAGACTCTTTCACGGTTTATACCAAACTCTGCAAGAGTTTTTGTTAAAAACTTTCCTGCCCTTCCAACAAACGGTCTGCCAGTTTTATCTTCCTCAGACCCAGGATTTTGCCCAACAAACATGACTCGCGCATCAACAGGACCCTCACCTGGAACACCATAAATAGAAGTTTGCCACAAACGACACTTTCTACAGTTTTGAATCTGCAAAACAACATCTTCAAGCAACAACAGTACCCAACAACCATTTTATAACAATATATCAACAATTAACGTAGTCTTAAAAATTTCGCGACTTAGCTAACGATATAGCATTCTGTTTTTCCACACTTTTACACTTCAGCTTTTACATAAAGCTCAAGCAAATCACGTTTAAACCGTTCCGGATAATCTTTATAAGCTGAATGTTTTGCCCCAGGATAAATAATCAATTTAGAATTAGACAACTTGTCAGCTAACGTACGCATGTCTTCACTTGCAACTATATTGTCCTCTGATCCCCAAATTATTGTTGAAGGAAACCTAAAACAGCCATAGCACTTCAACAAATTTTCTTCGAACACACGAACAGGACCCACTAGTATCATACCTCTCACTGGAAATCGAGAAGCAAAATGAAGTGCAATGTTACCGCCAATGCTAGTACCCACAAAAACAGGAGGCAACGCATCACCAAAAACGTTCGTAATTGCATCATAAACAAAGGACACGTTTTTTTCTACATCAAAAGTTTTAGGTTTACAAAAACTTTTCTCACCATAAGGCATATCAAGAGCAATGTAAGGAACACGTTTCTCATCCAGCAACTCAGTTACGCCTAACTGCTGCCAAACATCAATATTGTTAGATAGTCCATGCAGAAAAACTATCGGAACACCTGGCATCTTATTGATTAGCACAGGACATTTGAAACCGTTAATGCTCAACTTTTTTTCCATAACAAACTGCCTAACCTGTTAACTTTACAAACCCTTAAAAACGCTACTCAAATAGTTAATAAAAACAAGGCACATCAGTTATTAAAAACTGTAACTAATTGTTTTAAATGCCACTATAGATACTACTAATAAATACTAAAACATACTTCAATAACGTGTATTGGATATTTGTGTATATAGCTATAGTAATGTATGTAAAAAGTGTACACAAATTTTTGTATATTCAAGTTACCTGTTTACGCCTGGCGGATCAAAAAATTGTCGATTTATATCTAAATCTAAAGATGGTATAGTTGCGGCAACTATACTACTAGAGCGACTACCATACTTCTTACATAACTTGGTCCCAACATGACATTCTTAACGTAACCGATGAAATTAAAGACCATTTAGACAAAAACAGCTCTTAGAATACAAAAACGAAGTGATTTTAGATTATGCAAAAAGTCTAGTGTTTTGTAACCTGTTAAACTCAATTATGATATTGGAAAATAGAGAGAAAAAATCGTTTAACACTAGCACAGATCACTTAATCACTACTAAACCTATACAGTAAAGCTCTATACATGTTGCTATAAAGTAACTGTATGATGTAGTGATGAAATAGCTGTGAGGTTCCAAGTATAGCTGTATAACACATCTTCGGCTAATTATGTTCCAGCTTTTACAGTTAAGCATAACGTGTACTCTCTAAAAATAAATATTTGAGAAGTAATTCAAGTTGCCAAACACTAAATTACGAACAAAACAGTTATGTTTAAAAAAAATTAATAAGGATGCCGTTTAACGTTTATTGGAGATTTGTATATTGCCTGAAAAAGTTTTAGTTACCTCCGCTTGGCCTTACATTAACGTAACTCCACATCTTGGAAATCTAGTTGGTTCTGCATTGTCTGCTGACGTTACTACCAGATATTACCGTTTAAAAAATTATGACGTATTGTTTGTTAGTGGTTCAGATGAACATGGTACGCCTATTGAGGTGGAGGCATTAAAACGTGGTATAACCCCCAAAGAGTTAACACAGTGCAACCACACTAAAGTTTTAGAACTCTTCAAACTATGGAACATATCGTATGATAATTATACTTGTACTGAGAGTCCTGTGCATAAAGAGTTTGTCCAAAAGACTCTTCTTGAAATCCAAAAAAACGGCTATATTTTTGAGCAAGATACACAAATGCTC
>JAIRJY010000095.1 GCA_031260365.1 Nitrososphaerota archaeon
TCAGCTAACGAACAAATGCTGGTCTTACACGTGATGCAACAGGGCAATAGCAGTGCTTAATGTTGTTTGTTGTTACTGTTTTTTTGGTGGTTATTATGCTATAGTTTGTTTTTAAGTTGTTGGTAGGTAAAAAAGGCGGTTTTGTTTTTTGTTGCCGTTAAATTGAAATATGGGTAGTTTAAGTCATATTTGTAAAGATATTTAATGTTGGCATTAAATAGATATAGAGTAAGCGTGAGCAGATGGTCGATAAGAAAAGAGTCGAAAATGCAGTACGGGAAATTTTGTATGCGATTGGTGAGAACCCTGAACGTGAAGGGTTAATTGAGACTCCTGCGCGTGTGGCTGATATGTATGCGGAAATTTTTGCTGGTTTACATGCTAATCCAAAAGAGTGTACAAAAATTTTTTATGAGCCAGAAAATAGTGGGCTTGTTATTGTAAAAGATATTCCTTTTCAATCTGTATGTGAACATCATTTAATACCTTTTTTCGGAAAAACCTGTATAGCGTATAAACCCGATGGTGGACGTATATTGGGTCTTAGTAAAATAGCTCGTATTGTTGATGTGTTATCTGGAAGACCGCAGTTGCAGGAAAGGTTTACTTCGCAGTTGGCTGAGACAATTAATGAGATTGTTTCTCCAAGGGGTGTGTATGTGTATGTTGAAGCTGAGCATTTGTGCATGACGATGCGGGGTGTGAAAAAGCCGGGTGCTAAAACTGTTACAACCTGTACAAAAGGCAATATTGCTGAGACGGACATATCGACTGCGTTAGGTAGTACTCATGGTTAATGTACGAATAGTTTATCCAAGAGATCTAACTAAAGCCATGTCTGGAACGTGTAAGGTAGCAAGTGATGATGTTGACGGTGGGCTGTCTTTTGAGTCTAAAGCTTTTCATCTTTGTATGGTTGTTGAAGATGTATCGTGTTCTGTAGCAGACATTATTAGGCAAGAGATGTTACGTGTTGGTGGAAACGCTGTTATCTCTAACTATTCGTCTACTAATACTTTGGCTGCAAATACAGATGTGTTGGTTATGGGTAATTTTGGTCAAATAGATAGTATGCGTGTGAATATTTTATCCAAACCAGAAGTGCCTGCCGATATAGGTTCCAAAATACAGTTTGCAACGCAGGCAATTGAACAAAATGGGTCATCTTTTTTTAGATGTGGAAAATACCGCTTAGAGCTTGGCAAAAAAACATACATCATGGGTATTTTGAATGTTACCCCTGACTCTTTTTCTGGTGATGGTCTTCTTCTTGCAGCAGCAGAAGAACAAAACAACATAACGTTGAAAAATACCCTTAGTAATAGTTCCTCTTCAAGTAGTCAGTGTGATGTGGATAAAGATTTGCTTATTGATGCTGCTTGTCGTAAGGCAGAGCGGATGGTTGCTGATGGAGCTGACATAATTGATGTTGGAGGGGAATCTACACGACCTGGATATACCGCTGTAGATGATCATGAGGAATCAGATAGGGTTATTGGTGTTGTTGAGAAACTTGTTAAAACGCTTAATGTGCCTATTTCTGTTGACACATCAAAATCGTATGTAGCAGAAAACGTACTCAAAGCTGGTGCTCACATAATTAATGATGTTAATGGGTTGCTAAAAGACCCAAAAATTGGAAAACTAGCCGCTTCATATGGCGCTGGCGTTATTGTTATGCATAACCCTGATGAACCAATACAAGGAGATACTATGAGCTGTATAGTAGCGTCTTTGCGGAAAAGTGTTGATGTTGCTTTAAAGTCAGGTTTAAGTCCTGATAATGTTGTTTTGGATCCTGGCATAGGTTTTGGTAAAACTTTGGAGCAAAACTTGGAAGTAATGCGCAGATTAGACGAGCTTAAATGCATTGGCTACCCAGTTCTGTTAGGTACTTCTAAGAAGTCAATGATAGGCAAAGTTCTTAATCTTCCTGTAAATGAACGCTTTGAAGGAACTGCAGCTACTGTTACCCTTGGAATCGCAAAAGGCATTGACTTTGTAAGAGTACACGACGTAAAAGAAATCTGCAAAGTTGTAAAAATGAGCGATGCAATGATACGAAAAAAATAAACCTTAACAACTACTACTATTACTACTAAACATTTGGTGTTAGTGCTATGGATAAAATATTGATAAATGGTCTACAAGCATGGGGAAAACATGGCGTTTTTGATTTTGAACAAAACCATTCACAACCCTTTACTGTAGACATAGAATTATGGGCAGATCTCTTAGAATCTTTTACAAGTGATGATTTACAAAACACCATTAACTATGCTGATATTTACAATATAGTAAAATCAGTAATTGAAACCCAAAGTTTTCAGCTTATCGAACGCCTCACTTATGTGCTTTTAGAAAAAATTTTTCTATATGATAAACGAATACAAAAAATCAAAATCCGCGTTATGAAAAACAAAGCACCCTTAGACGGACAAGTTAACTACGTTGGCATAGAACTTGAAAAAAACCGAGAACACATTATAACACAAAACAACACAACAGACAAACAACAAAACAACAACAGCAATACCAGTACCCCAACAGCAGAAGATGCAGCCACAACAGCAAAGTTACCTGTGGATATGGGTTATAAAGTGGTATTAGCGTTGGGGTCAAATGTTGGGGATAGACAGCAGAGTATACAAAATGCCATAAAAATGTTAACAGACTTTGCTGGCGTACATATCTTAAACAAATCTAAATTGTACGAAACAGAACCAGTAGGCTATGTTGATCAAGAAAAATTTTACAACGCCGCAGTTTTTGTTAAAACTACACTTAACCCATTTGATTTGTACCTTAGAATCAAAAATATCGAGAACACTTTAGGTCGAAAAAAAACTTTCAAATGGGGACCAAGAGCCATAGACATTGACATAATAGCCTATGAAGGATGCGTGATTAAAACCACCGGACTAACTCTACCCCATAAAGAGTACATGCAAAGAGCATTTGTTCTAAAACCTCTCTCAGACATGCCAGACGCCGTAGAAGCAGCCGGCTTAAACATGCAGCTCATAGAAAAAATGCTCAGCTGCGCAAACGACAACACAGGCATAAAACCAGTTGGCAATCTATAACCTACAACAACACACAATATTTAGCTCAAAAATTATCTATATACCTCCTAGAAATAATAGTAAGGAGGTTTTAACTTGTTTTGAGTTTATTTTTCTTCACGTTAACGTATAATTAGTACGTTTTTGTGATTTTTATAACTTGATCCATTTGCTGCCGTAAAAAATTGTTGACTGCGTAACTCTTTTCAGCATATCCATTTTAACTGCTGTTCTAAACTAGTTGATCAGATATTTTAGTTGAAGTCTGGTCTGTTGTGGCTATAAAAATAGTGACAAAAAAATAAAAAAGAAAATAGTTCTTCTTTACTTAACCTTTGGTATATCGCGTTTTTTGTGTTGTAGTAATATATATAGTGATGTTGCTATTGTGGCAATTAAGATTATGCTGGTTGCTATGATAATCAGGTTTCTATTGGATTCTTTAGGTTCGTTAGTGTTGGTGTCGGTGTTGTTAATGTCGCGTATATTG
>JAIRJY010000135.1 GCA_031260365.1 Nitrososphaerota archaeon
TACAAACTATTTTTCACACGATGGTTATTTATGAATCTAAAGTCAAGTTGCCATATTGGCACTACACTTTTAACAATATTTTCGTTATTTTCTCTATTTTTCAGGTACAATTCAAAAGCCAACAAACGCATGCACCCTATTTGCATTAAACAAGATAAGTTAAAGACATCACACTATATAAACGTTAAACATACTAGTTTTTTTAAAATATATTTGTACAAATGTCCTCTTGTTATTTTAAGTGCATGCTCTTAACAGCTTATTGCATACAAAACAAGTTATAGCACTACACCATCACTCTAAAACACTTACGTTCATAAAATGCTCTACAAAAACAACATCATCATTTTTTAACCCCCTCCCCCCCGTTTTTAGAACTTGTATTCAGTAACGTTTTAGCAGTGTATGTACATGAGAAATCATAAAGTCGTTTTCTTCGTAAACTGATTTAATTTCGTAATCTTTTGACAAAATGCGAGACCAATTTGCCCATGCAAAAGTCCTCTCCACACACCACCGCTTCGGCAAAACATACATATTTTTGACTTTATCCGCTCAGAAATAGCTATCAACTCTCCATACTTCACCCTGACAAACTCTACAAACATACCACGATAAACCACATCACCACACCCACCCTTAATTGACAAATACTTATTTTTAGCAGCTTGATAAACATGACACCCACACATTGTATCATGATGAATATTTGCCGCATGAACTTTTACCGCAAGCAAATTCCCCATAACATCTGTTGTTATGTGTCTTTTACGCCCCTGTACTTTTTTCCCCATCAAAACCGCGGTTTTCATTTTTATTTACTGTTTTCACACTTTGAGAATCTATCAAACAATAACTTGGCTCAGGCGTACGATTTGCATCAAAACGCATTTTCTGAACCATCTTATCCATTGCTTTCTCCCAAACACCTTTTTTAACAGCACGTCTATAAAACGACCAAACTGCGGGGTAAGGCGGAAAATTTTTTGGCAATAGTCTCCATTGACACCCTGTTTTAATGCGATAAAGTACTGCATTCACCAAATCTCTCTTATTATGCTGTTACAGGTTTTTGCCTTTCTTTATCACAAAATCCTTCAACTAATCTCATTGATCATCAGTTAAATCTGCCGGATACCCCACAACATTTCGTCACCATAAAACACCACAAGTATCGTCAACAATTCTTTTATACATCTTTACTGAATACAGGTTCTTACAATTACCACACGAGTTATCGAAGACCCGTTTTTACACTTTGATCATATTCAACCCTAACTTTTCAAATTTAAGTAACATGCTTTGTTTATCAGCTTGTTTTTTACCCATTTTTGCGATTAAAACCATATTTGATCCGTTTTAAAATCTACATATATTACTTATGTAAGTAATAGTGACGTTTTATAAAAATGTCTGTTAATGACACTTACCGTAAAAACAGGCACAAATGAAACGTTATTTCTGAAAACTATTACTTAAATTAGAAAAGTTAGGGACACAAATAACCATGTGAATCAACAACTCATCGACCTTTAAACGTGGTTTTTGCACCACCATATCCATCCAACACCCTCCCACAACCCACTGTTCATAACAGGTATACATAAAATGAACACACAATTTTTTGAATGACTGAAACTCTAACAAATACCCTAAACAACCAGTCTTTGAAAGGTACTTGACAGCATTTACCAATTCACGCTTTGATATTTTTGAAAATACATAACCCATTATTTGCACACATAAAAAGAGATAGAATAACTCCAATTTTTTTCATTTAAATCACTATCATACCTCAACGTATCAAAACGTCAACACAACAACAAACAACACGTAATTTTAAAATTTATTGATAATATGTTCTTAGGTAAAGTTTTTTGAAAGTTTTGGCGTATTGAAACATATTTTTATTGTTGTATTATGTGTTTGTGTTGTTTTTTTGTGTTTGGTTTTAAGAAATGCTTAACTGTTGCATTTGGAATATTGGTTTAGGTGAGGCTATGTATGCCGTCCTTTGATCTATTTCGTAAACAAAAAAGTCAGGATACCCCGTTAGTAGTAGAACAAGTAGTTGAAAGTGTTCAGGAAGTAAAATCTGAGCAGTTAAAAGAAGAAGAAGTAGTTGTAGTTCAAGAGGCTACTGTTGAAGAGAATAAAGTGGTTATTTCTAAGGAAGAGGAGAAGAGTGTGTTATCTGAGTCTTTGGCAGTAGTTGATGGTGGTAATAGTAGTAGGTTGTATCTTAAGGCTATGCCTCTTCGTGATACGTTGGATTTGGATGGTATTAAGGCTGAGGTGGAGGATGGTAATATTTTGATTTTGCGTATTACTCCTTTGGCTAGTAAGAGTATTGAGGCTGTTAAGAGTGCTGTTAATGATTTGTATGTTTTTACAGAGCAGATAGGTGGGGATATTGCGCGTTTGGGTGAGGAACGTGTGGTTGTTTGTCCTAAGAATGTTAGTATTTGGCGTGAAAAAACGCCTGGTTAAGTTAAAGTTTTTTTTGTTTTTTATAGTTTTAGTATTTTAAAGGGTTAGAGTAATCGGAAGGTTTCCATTACTCCGGGTGTTATTGTGGTTATGTCGGCTTTGGTTGTTATAAAGTTGGCGAAGTTTATGGTTTTTTGTTTTTCTCCGTGTACTACGAAAACGCGTTCGGGTTTGGGTTTTAGATGTGTTATATAGTTTACGAGTTGTCGTCGGTCGGAGTGTCCTGAGAAGCCGTTTATGGTTTCTGTTTGTAGTTTTACTGGTAGTGCGGCTATTCTGCCTTCGTTGTCCATAATTGTGACTTCGTTTATGCCTTTTTGTACGCGTCTTCCCATGGTTCCTTCTATTTGGTAGCTTACAAAGATTACTGTGTTGCGTTCGTCGTGTGACCAGCTTTTGAAGTATTCAATTACTGGTCCGCCTTCTAGCATGCCTGATGTTGCAAGGACGATGCATGGTTCGCCTTCTATGATGCTTTGGCGTTCGCTTGGGTGTTCTACTATTGTAAAGTATTCGGATTGGAATGGATTTACTTCTTCGTGTAGTATGCTGTAGCGTACTTCTCTTCCGAGGTATTCTGGGTAGGCGGTGTGTATTGCAGTGGCTTCGCTTATCATGCCTTCTATGAATACAGGTGCTTCTTTCATCATGCCGTTTTTCATGTATCCAGCAATTATTAACATTAGTTCTTGGGCTCGACCTACAGCAGGTACAGGTATGAGCACTTTACCTCTACGTTCTAAGGTTTGATTGATTATTTTTGCGAGGTGTTCTTCTGCTTCTATTCTTGAGGGCATAAAGTCGTCTGCTCCGCCGTATGTGGACTCTGTGATGACTGTTTCGATGCGCGGGAATTCTGTTGTTGCGGCTTCTAGTAGGAATGTTCGTCCGAATTTGTAATCTCCGGTGTATACAATGTTGTGTAGACCTTCACCTATGTGTAGATGTAGTAGAGAGGATCCTAGGATGTGTCCGGAGTTGTGTAGTGTTAAACGTATATCTGGAGCTATATCTGTTACAACGCCAAAGCGTAGGGGTATTGTGTGTAGGACGCATTCGCGTACGTCTTTTTGGTCGTAGAATGGAGTTATGCCTTGTTTGCTGGCAACATCTAAGTAGTCCATTTGTAGCATGGTCATCAAGTTTGATGTTGGTGCAGAGCAGTATATTGGACCGTCGTAGCCGTATTTGTAGAGAAAAGGTACAAGACCGCAGTGATCAAGGTGTGCATGACTAATTACTACGGCGTCTAGGTTGTCGATTTGAAATTCTGGCGAGTCGAATCTTGGGAAGGATTCAAATGGTCTATTAGATCCAGGATTTATGCCACAGTCTAATAGGATGCTGCTTTCGCGTGTTTTTAGCAGAAAAGCTGAGCGTCCGACCTCTTGTGAGCCTCCAAGAACGGTTAAGCGGATTTCTCCAACATCATAAGTTTTTGGTCGAAATATACGTTCACCTACAGTACGCAAAATTCTTTCGCGTTCTTTGCTTTCAGAATGCAAGTAATGACGCATGTGTGTGACGATTTTTGATTTGATAGGTGGGCTGCGGAGAACTTGAGGTCGCCATTTTGTTTTCTTTATTATTTCTTGTAATAATGCACCGTTTTTTCCTATAACTAAGCCAGGTTTTTTTGTTTCAATAATTATTTCGCCTAGGCTGGGGTCAAAGTTTATGTCGGTAATTTCAGCATCAGCAGTTATTAGTTCGCGTGTGATTTTTTCTGCTTCTGCTTCGGGTAAACGTACAGAGGGGTCTGGTCTTACGACAATTCTTTTTCGTATGACGCTGACTATTTCTGCAATTACGCTACTTTGTTCAACAAGTAATTCTGGTTTTTTTGTGTAAACAGAGAGCATTGGTCCTTCGTATTCGATTCGTGTGACTTCTGCTTCTCTGGGGACATGTTGTAAAATGTAGTGAGAAATTTCGATTTTATCTTTATCTTGTTGACTTTTAGTCAATTTTTTTTAACTTCCCGTGTTTAGAAGAAGAGCCTGTTTTTCCTGCTCAGAGAGTTCTTTATACCCATCAGTATCGATAACTGTAATGTTGTAGCTGTTTCCGCTTGCTACATCGCGTTTCATAGCTGCGTTAACGGCTTTGGCGATTGTTGGTAGCATTTCTTTGATTGTTGATCCTTCACGGTATTTATCTTCTAATATACCATAAGCTACAGGTGAGCCAGAGCCTGTTGAAACAGATTTTTCTTCCATTAAGCTTCCATATGGGTCTAGGTTGAAAACGTGAGCACCAGATTCATCAACACCACCAACTAGAACTTGTGTGGATAAGGGGACGTATCTGTTGTTAAAGAGAATGTTTGCAACTAAGCGTGCTGCAGAAAGAACAGGCATAGGTCGATTCATGTTTATTTTGTATAGTTTTGCGTTTGCGGTTAAAATGTCGACAACTTTTTGAGCATCAGCAACTGTTCCCGCAATAGTCATACCTAAATGCTCATCGACTTTGTACACTTTTTTTCCAAATTTATGGGCGATATAGTAGCCCATAGTTACACGTGTGTCTGAAGCAAGGATAACTCCATCGGTACATACAACGCCTATCGTTGTTGTTCCTCTAAGCACTAACTCGTTAGCAACATTATTACCAATATTTTGTGATGACATAGATTTTACAGTCTCCCTAAAATTGATTTACGATAACACCGTAGGAAGTAACAAAAAGATAACTTTCTGGCAGACTAATTAATATTATGGTAAACTCAAACAAAGACAACACAAATTATCCGTGTAAATCAAAAAAGTTTAAACACTAAAAAACAAAACATATAATGTCCACCACAAAATATTACGTGAACAAATTTGACATCGTCATATCACTACATGCAGCTTCCCCGTGAAGTAATAGTTGGAACCGATGCGATAAACAGAGTTATAGAAGTTACACAAAGACTAAACCTTAAAGGCACAGCACTTATAATCTCAGGCAAAAAAAGCTACGAAGTAGCAGGCAAACAAATCCATGACCTCTTAAAACAAACGAAAATAAACACACAAACAGTACTACTCAATAAAACAATACCCACAACAGAAAACATAGCAACAATCGAGCAACAAATCATCAACTTAAAACCACAGATACTCTTTGGCATCGGCGGAGGAACCATAATTGATATAACAAAAATCAGTAGCTTCAAACAAAATATACCATTTATAAGCATACCAACAACCATCTCCCACGATGGTATCGCAAGTCCACTAGTTTCAATAAAAAAAGAAGATAAACCCTACTCTATAATGACTCAAGCACCACTTGCAGTAATTGCTGACACAGACATAATCTCACAAGCACCTTGGTGCTCAGTTACAAGTGGTTGTGGAGACATTATTGCTAAATATACCGCGGTAAAAGATTGGAAACTTGCTTACACAGAAAAAAAAGAGACATATTATGGCGAATACGCAGCAAGTCTAGCACACATGAGCGCAAAACTTGTTACAAAAAACGTATCACAGATACAACCAGAAAACGTAAACGGACTACACATGTTACTAGAAGCACTAATCAGTTGTAGTGTATCCATGAGTATTGCGGGTAGCAGCAGACCATGTAGCGGCTCTGAGCACCTATTTAGTCATGCATTAGATGTGATAAACCCTAACGGTGCTATGCATGGAGAACAAGTTGGCGTAGGCACTATACTAACAGCTTATCTACACGAAATAAACTGGGAACAAATAAGAGACAATCTAAAACAGGTAGGGGCACCAACAACAGCTAAAGAATTAGGTGTAAAAGATGAAAACATTATAAAAGCATTAGAAACAGCAGCATCTATACGCCCTGAAAGATACACTATTTTACATAAATTACAACCGGACTATGAAACATGTAAAGCAGTTGCAAAAGCAACAAAAGTTATTGACTAAACAAAACTTTGACAAAAACAATTACTTGACGGTCACACAAAAAGTTGGCTTCATTACACAAAAACATTTTTCGTAATTAAAAAGATAATTGAGGCGTAAAACGCTTAAAGTTTTGTTCCCTCTATACCGTCTGTGCAGAGGAGGGTTCAACTGGAGCGGTTGTATCTGTTTGATCAGGTATGTCAGTTTGTTCAGGTGTTGACGATGAAGCGGATTGAACTGTTGGAGCAGCTATCTCTACGGGTTTTGGTTCTGTTTTGAAAGTTTCAACGAATTGTGTTTGCATAATGTTTGGCAAATATTTTTGGATATCCATAGCAATACCACGTTTTGCAATTTGTATACCTTCAACGTAGAAGGTATCTTCTGGCATATCTATTGCTAAGTTGTCGTCTTTTATTGTAACTTTAAAGTGTTCTTCTTCAACTACTGGAACACGCCTATGTATAATAGAGAGAATTTTCTCTTCACCGTTATCAAGTTTCTTTTTAACTATAACATCATAGATGAGTGTTCTTCCAGCTAAAGGTGGATTAAAGTCAAGTAAAACTCGTCCAGCACCAACAGCACGAATCACAGCCATTTTACCTTGATATTCAACACGTGCACCAATTACCGGATTAATTTCGTTAGCTAATAATTGACGCAAAGGTACGCGTTTAATTTTTTCAGGGTCTCTTTGACCAAATGCTTTATCTGAAGAAATTTCAACCGTTAACTCTTTGTCAAGTTCCATATCTAAAATTGCATCATCTAAAGCTTTTAGAACCCAACCTTCACCTATAACAACAAGTTTAGGCTCATATACATCGCCTTCTTTATGAAGACGTTCTTTCTTTGATACTTCCTCATAAGTAGTGTCAAAAATTTCGCTTGTTTCCTTTACTTTCCCAGTATAATTAATTAGTACAAAATCTCCCTTTTGAAAGGTCATTCTTATCATCCTTTAGATATACGCGCAAGTAAAATTCAAACGCTAATAAAAACTTATCTAGCCAAAAACACATAGCAACATCTAAAAAAAGCCCCACAACAAAAAAAGACAACTAAAAACAACAGCTTACCAAAACATTTCACTCAATTTAAAACTAACGACATACCAACAGAAATTAACCATTTAAAGCACAGACACCATCTAATGTATAGTTTGCAGCAAACAACATATTACCATTTTAAAGGATTTACCGTTTAAATTTATACATAACAATGTTGTCAGTATAGCAACTTGACTTTAGATTCATAAATAACCATCGTGTGAAAAATAGTTTGTAATGTCCTCTTTTGTTATGCTGGCAAGTGCAGTCAATAAAGCTTTTTCTAATGCTTCATTTGT
>JAIRJY010000155.1 GCA_031260365.1 Nitrososphaerota archaeon
AGCATCGGTGGGCAAATATGAAGCGGGCTTTACCTGATTTGATGCCTAAATGTGACGGTCTGCAAGAGGCTGTGTACACCTATTTTGTAACATCTAATTGTTAAGTTAATCCACTATAATTCAGACCTGTCAATAACAATTTTAATATTTTCAGCCATACGTTTAACCATCTCCAATCCGGTTTTTTTAAACAATAAAAAAGGTAATTCAAAAATAGACATGCGAAAAGAGGAACTAAAAATTGAGTAACAATAATAATGATGATGACGACACAAATCTTGAATGCTACATATCTTTTGAGAACGTGAAAAAAGAAATTATGACATATTTAGACAAACACAAACATGCTCGCACCGGCGATATAGTTTTTGATTTATGTATAGACATTGACTTAGTTGTTGAAGCGTTAAATGTTCTCGAAGAGGAAGGTTTAGTCGAAGGCAAAAACATCCCCCTAAAAGTTGAATAAACAATTCTAACTAAAATAGACTCATAGAAAGCCATAACAAACCAACTAATTTTTGCTACTGTAAAAATAAACTGTTAGAAAACTTTTGACCTACTTTCTGTTTAGCATGTTTGTCGCTACAATAGACTTCTTGCATAACCTGAAATCACTTCATTTTTGTCATTCTAAGCGGTGTTTTTGCCTAACTGGTCTTGTAAATCCATCGTTTACGTTAAAAATTATATGTTGGAAACAAGTTATGCAAGAAGTCTAATGAAAAAAATACTGCTCTAATATTTCATGTAAAGACGGAAAAGAATAAATGATTTTTTTGTTTTTACAAGAGGCAAAAGTTTGTCATGAATATTTGGCTACTATTTTGTCTTTTTACTAACGCTATATCTCAAAACTGTTTTTAGTTTGCTGCGATCAATCTTATGTACATCAGATAAATATATCTCGCGATGATTACTGGTGTTGCGGACAAATCCGTTATTGTCCATAAATTCTTGCATTTTCGTAAAACTCGCGGGTTCGTTGTCATAATCACCGATATGCAATATTTGTACAGATAAACCATCGTCTATTTCACAAAAATATGCTTTCTCAAGAAATGGATGTGGTTTTTTCGTCTTTGCATTTTTAAATGCTTTTTCAAAGATTTCAACAGTTACAAAATCTGGTTGTCTTATCATAATTGTGTAAACAAATGAAGCTTTATCAAAAACATCACTATTCTCCCATACGCCTTCAAGTGGATAAACTGTATATTTAAAATAACCATCAGGAGTAAACCCAGATTGGGGCATCATTCGAACAGCATACGCTAATGAGTATAACACACCAATTCTTTTAGAAAAATCAGCTTCATTAGGATCGCCTTGTCCTTTTATTGCGAAAAACTTTTGCTTTGGAACTGTAATTACTGAAGTTTTTCTTGTGGTAAGCACAAATCCTTTTCTTGTTTTTTCCATTCATATTTCATTTATATATACGCCTCTTGGGTTAGAGATGCTAACGGGTTCTCGTCTTGAACCACACATTTCATACTACACGGGAAAAACAAATTTTGTTTGTTTATCACAGTATATTTTAGATTTAGCAACGTTTTTATGGTAAATCTAAGATTGAAGTAGTATACATACTACCTATTGGGTTTTATTGTATGTACACTAAATTATGCATATCATCAACATATAGAACATTTTTTGCCTTGGTATGATCTTGTGAAATATGCTTGGATGTATCGTGAAAAAATTTTGAGTTTTGGAGTAACGTGGGGAGCAAATTGGGAAAAAATCTTTTATATGCTATACAGTTTTAGCAGCTAAAATCAACAACAAAAAATGTGAACAAAAGATGTCGAAAAACAACAACAATATCATAATTGCTTTAGGTATAATTTGTGTTATACTTTCAGCAGGTCTAATTGCAGTAGTTGCAAACTATAGTGGTCGACCAAGCACAGATGACTTAGAAAGTCAGGTAACTAGTTTACAAAATCAAATAAACAGCTTAAACAGTAAAGTTTCTGATTACGAGAAACAAATCGACGACTTAACAGATGAAAACAAAGAGTACGCCAGCATCATTGCCCTTGAAGAGAACATGGTACTTATAGGCGGTATTACATACGAACAAGATATAGACAACGAGACAGTTATTTCTGAATGCGAACTATATTATGCAGGTTACCTTGAAATCCAAGTGGAGTCAACTTCAGACACAACATACATCCAAGTATCCTACAAACATAACGACCTAGAATTCAACCAAACAGTCACCGTCGGTCAAGAAGGAACAGCTTACTTCCCAGTACTACCTGGAGACATAACAATTATACTAGGAAACACAGAAACAGATGTTGAAACTGAAACCGTTGATACAACAGTAACAGTGACCTACATTTTCTAACATCTATCTTTTTTTAATTCCAAAAAACGATTATAAACAAAAAACAGTATTAGACCTTGGTTTTTCATGTTTTTGTCTTTTTAATAGTTCATGATTATTTATTTTGAGTTTTCAGATTTTCAAGGTTTTTGATACACAAAAAGTTAATGCTTTAACAAAGTATATGGGTCATAGAGAGAAACACAACTTAAGCTGATTTCTAAACGCCTACAAAAGTATAGGAAATACTCTAAAAAACAAAAATGTTGGGCAATCTTTCATGAACGAAAAAAAGGGTGTTTTA
>JAIRJY010000049.1 GCA_031260365.1 Nitrososphaerota archaeon
TGAACAGAAACAGCTTTAGTCAACCTATAATCCAAACATCTTCACCTAAAAAAGAAAACAAAAAAGAAAAATAAAAAGATTTAACGCTACAAACAAAATCACAAATACACTTAATATAAAATACCTAAAATAAGTAAAAGCTCTTTATTTATCATACTTACTACTAGGAAAGGTTGATTGTCAACACTGAAATTCAATTTTTGTATTCATCATTCTTACTGCTCTGTTCGACACGTTTGGAACTTATTTTACGGTATAGCACTAACCCTTCAAAAATGAACAAAATCATTGTTACCAAAGTCATTGCTGTTAAAAATAAGAAACTGACTTCAATCACTAAACTTTTAATAACTAAGCTAAGCAATAGTGTACTTGTTTCTGCGGCAAAGGCACCCAAAAAAAAGAAGGAATAAAACAGCAGTCGAGGTACAAGGTTTTTGCCGACCCACACGTACCCGTTGATGTTTATTTTTTGCTTTAAGAGGTAGTTACCGTAGCTATTTTTCTCTATTAAACCCAAATTTTCAAGCTTTTGAAGATGACGATATGCTACACTGGTACTGCTAAGCACTGCACCTCTAGTAACATCTCTTGTCCCCACAGGCTCATCTGCGCGAACAATGTATACGTAGACACTTAATGTGTTGCCTTCCAACTCATTGTTAACCATCAGTTTATCACCATCAGTATTTCACTATAAAATTTGGGAGGGATATTTATCCCTCAAAGAGGTCAGGCCAAACGCTAGATCGTCGATCTTCAGGGACAGAATCATATGGACCGTTATATGGAATTTTTGATAGACCATAATAGAACTCGCGGTCTACATTTGCGGGGTTACCGTACATAAAGCCATCATTGGTCTTTGCCAACTCTAAATGCTGCAACAGTTTGTTATCGTCCACTACCACTATTGTTCCATCGTCACAAAGAGAAATATAAGCTACTCTTTTAACGTCAATATAGACAGACTGCGTTTTCTCGACTTCAGCTAAAATGTTACCATGTTTTTTGTCTATTGATTTGCCGTTTCCCTGTCCAAAATTCTCATTATTACCAGCGTAGTCTGTTAACATTTGTTCATTCGGATCATCTATACCATAACTGCAAAAACTTTTCGAACCAGAACCAAGTTTAGGCAACAGAGTCTCTTCCCAGTATTTCATGGCAAAAGAAGTCATATGTCCATATGGATTTTTCGATGTGTATTGTCCAAACGCTTGTTCATTGAAGGAAAGTGCAGTGTATGATTTTTGGAGTTCCAAATTATTAGTGTATACGGTATATTCAAATATTTCAATTCTAGCCACTGTGTTAGAGTCTAAAACGCTATAGTTAATTGATGGCTGAACGGCAATTACTGCTGCATCACGATAATAAAAATCGAGCATACGCTGAAGATTAGAGATTTTATCGTTGATTTCTACGTTATATGCTATATCAACATTGTAGTATGCACATGGAATATTTAGGTTAAACAATGAATCCGTAACACTCGTTTGAGCTTTTGCATTATTATCCATAAAGAACGTTAAAGGTACAACTGAGGCTATTCCAATTGTTATGATGAGTGCAATTGAAGCTACTAGTTTCTTTTCTATTTTTGTTTTATTTTTTTCACTCATTTTGGTTTTTCACCGTTTTTTATTATAGTCAATAAGGTATTTAATGCTCCTCCGAGAACAAAATTAACCTAAAGTGTTCTCGCCGAGAACAACAATAACAAAAATGTTAAAGACAATAGAGCCATTTCATTACCATAAATAGTAGTAACAAGATATGCAACAAACAATGAGAACATCCAAAGAATATTTTACTGCTACTCTTCAATAGACTTCTTGCAGAACTTTGTCCCCAACATGTCATTCTTAACGCAAGAGACGAATTTACAAAGTCATTTAGGCAAAAATGTCCCGTAGAATGACAAAACGAAGTGATTCTAGGTTTACAAGAAGTCTAACGACTTATTTTAAAAGGAAAATAGAGATTGTTAAAAATGTTAGTGTTTCATTACGGATATTTTAAATTCGTTGCTGTTTTTTGATGCTGCAACAATTTTGTACCCATTAGTTTTTAGCCATCGATGAATATTATCAAATTCCAATTCGCCCTCACCTGTAATTTCTAGTGTTTGTCCAGTTTGTATTTCTGTAAGCTTACGTTTAGTTAACGCAACAGGTATTGGACACATTTTGCCTTTGACATCTAATTTTTCGTTACTCAAAACAAACAACTCTTAAAAAGTGATTGTTTTATCGCTGTTTACGGTCCAGTCTATTAATTCATGTATTGTTGCAAGTTTAACTCCATCTATTAATTCTGTAAGAGCAACTCCGCGTGCTTCTGCACAGACAACACATGCTTTTACTTCAACACCAACTTTAACAAGGTCTTCAAGCATTTGACCATAATTTGTTAGACCTTGAGGAGGTTTCTGATTTTTCTTTGCCAAGTATACACCGTTTTCAAATAACCAAATTTGAACTTTATGACCTTCAAGATCAGCAGTCCAAGCAAACCTTAGCGCAGATAAAGCACGCTCTTTGACCATGGGAGCATCATAAATTATTAGTGTGAAAACGGTCATCTTTAGAACACTCAAGTTTCATATTGTTATTAACACTTAAAAAGGGTTTTAATCGTTTTCTATCTCAAAAGAACGAAAACAAACATTCAAAAACAAAAACGGCAACACCTAAAACAGTTACACTTTTTAAAGATACGCTAAATGGCAAAAATTTTGAGAATAACTATCAAACGTTTTAGCTCCTACATTGTAGAACTCCAATATTTTTGGCGATAATAACTTGTCGACGCAGAGAATAAGATGTACTTGAGCTATTACTTAGTAATGTGGTGTAGGGTTGTTTATTTACCAAAATATTTGTCTGATTTGAATTTGAGAGTTGGCGGGGTCAAAAACGAAGACGATGTTTCATAAGTTAAAAGTCAAAGCAGAAAACGGAACTACAAAGAGTCTTACTAAAAGCATTTAGCGGGATATCAACCCAAGATATTACAAACTATTTTAAACACTGCAAATATGAATCAATTTAAAATACAGTTGATATAAAGAGCCAAAAATTAAATGTATAGAACACTGTTTAATCGTGAAACAGTAATGAATATAACACGTTTTCAAGTTAAAAATAAAAAAACATTTTTCGGTCAAATTTAGAAAACTATTA
>JAIRJY010000050.1 GCA_031260365.1 Nitrososphaerota archaeon
CGCTTATAATGTGGTAACGGAGACGAAAAACATGGTGAAAAACAACATCTGTTCATCTGCGGGAAGTATTAAAAGGCGATAAAAACCTTAAAACCAGCATCATGTATCTATAAGTAAACACTCTCGATCATGTATCAAAATAGTTTACGTTTAAATTCTAATGTGTTTATGAGTAGTTCAAAAAGTGTTGTGTGCATCTCCAGTGATTTAGAGTAACAAATTGTTTTACGAGCTAAACGCTTAAGCCTTGTACGGAAAGTCAAATGTTTACGTTCAATTCTTTGTGTGTTTCTCTTACCCATACACAAAATATTCGGCGGTATGGCGTCATGATATGCAAAGTTATCATCCGAAAATATACCAGTTATTTCCACATTTAACTCTAATAGTAATACTAAGAGTTTTTGCAACACTTCATGTTCTCTTGTACCAAAATCATATGTGATAATTTCGCCGGTTTCATGATTATCACATGCCATAACCAGCAAGGTGTTTTTTTACAGTAAACTCTGCCCGCACATTTCATCAATTTCAAGACATATTCTCAAGGGCAAGAGGGGATTTATCTATTTTGGGTTTATGTTTGTTAGGTGAAGCTATACAGGGGATACCAAAAAAACATGTCTGCAGCACACTACACGGCTTTTTTAGTTAAGTGAAAAAGCTCAACAATATTTTTTTTGTTTTAAACCTAAAAAGCAGTAAAAATGGTTTAGTAAAACAAGTAAAATCGTAAGAGTTCTATTTTTTTCTTTTCAGCCAGAATGGTTTTCCTGACAAAAATGTTGTTAAGAAACTTTTAAACTCAATATTGTCATTGAATATAGTAGCGATTTCATTATTTGTAAGAATTGTACAGTTTGTTTTGAATGCATCAGAGATAAATTCTGGTAAACCAACGTTTTTCCATCCTTCTTTATTGTCTGCTACTTTTTCTTTTAACAGTGTAGCGGCGTTTGTGTTTTTGCGGCGAATTTCCACTGTCCATTTGTTTCCTTCGATATATGGTCCTACGGTAACTTGGCTGTTTTTTGTGTATTTAGAAAGAAAATTTGCAAATTCGTTTTGACGTTCAAGTGGTGGACCATAATGTTTTTTGGTGATGGCAATGTTTTGTTGTTCTAACTCGTAGATAAAGATGGTGAGATTTTTTTCGTTGCTGTACACGGTGTCTCTGAATATTTTGTAGTCGTTGATTTCTAACAGTTTGCGTAATGAACGTTTTGACCTGTAGAGTTGCCCCCAAAGCACATCCGGTACTGCTGAGTGTATACTGCTATTGGTAACTAGAAATAGTATTGTTGAACCATAATTGTCTAATTTTTGCTTTAACTCCTCAGTTGTAAGTGTACTTTGCTCTGATGGGAAGAAGAAGGCTTCAGTTGGGTTCTGTAAAAACGTTCTTGATGCTCCTATGAAATTATACAGTTTGTCTGCTTGAACAGCTGAAGCGACATTTCGCGCTTTATCTACAGGATCAATAATTACTAGTAGATCAGAAAATGTTTTTGCTATATCTTCTCCTTTGCCTAAAAAGTGGTGTTCAAGATCAATTATAACACGTTTATTATAATTTGCAAATGCTTGAACTGTTTGAGCAAATGAGTTATACGTTAGAATTAATAATTCGCATAAGTATCCGCTGAATCCTCCAATTTTGATTTCAGCACCATAAACACCGATGCCTTGCATGAACTGTTTAAGCAGTCGCACTTCTTCACGCATTTTAGGCGTTAGATATTGTTTAATATAATCAGTATGGTGCGGCGTTCTATCAGTCGCACTTTGCCACTCACCAGGCTTAACATCATAGCATGGTACAATGTCTACTCGTAGCTCGTCTATAACTATTTCCAGATAAGGATGTTCAGCAAACCGCTCAACAACGATGGTCGCTTCTTTAGCAACGGATTTTGCAATTTTTAAACCCACTTCTCCTAATCTTTTACGTGGAATATCATCGCGTATACGTATGAAAATATCAATATCAGGGTTTTCCTTTAGCCAAGTATCCTTAGCTATAGAACCTTCAACCCGAATAACTGCGTTTACGTTTTGCTGTTGGCATGCTTCTAAAATTTTTTGTTCTAATTTACCACTTAAAGCTTTAACTTTCTTGTACTCTTGTTGTGTAGGCGTGATTTTTTTTAAAACCTGTAAACTTAGAGCTTCAAGTTCAGTTTGCATGCCACTTTCGCTTCATTTTTATGGACAATACTCTTTTAATGTTGTATAAATTGGACCCATCGCTGAGAGCTGACTGCCTTTTAATCGTAAACTGTTTGCTTTTATAGTTCCAAATTCGTACTCTTGATGTCGAGTAACAAAATCTACTAGTCGCTGCTTATTTGCTCCTGAACTAATCCGTGCAATGGTTAAGTGTGCATTGAAGCTTTCCGGTTCTGGAGCAAAACCTAACTCATGAAGCATTGGTTCTATTTGTTCAAAAATACTTCTTAACTGCGCAGCTCCTAACGTTATTCCTGCCCAAACAACTCTTGGAAAATTCACTGTTGGAAAGACGCCTAATCCTTGAAGCTGAATGGTGAATGGGGTAAACTTTGTTTTTTTCATAACCTCGTAGAC
>JAIRJY010000181.1 GCA_031260365.1 Nitrososphaerota archaeon
GTTTTACGCTGATTTCTACGCCGTCATCGCCGACGCTAACATAGCGGCTGTTGTATTTACCTGATGTGCGAACATGGTCTGTGTAGTCCTTTGTTTCTGCCGCGAATTTACCAACATTGTCGGCGACTATTGTTGTGCCTTTTTTTAGTTTGTTTTCTATGAGTTTTAGATATTGTATGTATTCTTCTTTTGATGCGTCAAGGAAAACGAAGTCAAACTGGTCTGTGAGTGTGGGGATTATTTCAATAGCATCGCCGTTGATTACTTGTATGTTGACTGCTAGTTCTGATTGTTTTATGTTGTCTTTGGCTACTTCGGCTTCTGTTGCGTGTTCTTCTATTGTTACGATTTTTGCTGTTTTGTCTAGTTCGCGTGCTATTAGTATTGTTGAGTAACCCATGAAGGTGCCTACTTCTAGAATGGTTTTTGGTTTAGTTTTTTTTATTTCTTCAATTAGTACTTTGCCTCTGGCTGGTCCGATAATTGGAAGAAATTCTACTAGCGCAATGTCTACTATTTCTTTTAGTAACTGCTCAGCTTTACTTAGGGATGTTTCTGACATAGGTATACCTCAGTGTGTCAAAGAATCAACCACGGATTGATTGATACTTTAATGGTATAATCTCTTTTATAGAATATTTGTCCTTATAAAAAGTTGCTCTAAAGAAACTAGCTCTTTAATGTAAACTCTGCGAGTTGCAGTTAAACATTTTTTAACTTTAAATTTGCTTATATTTTTAGTGAATTGTACATGGATAGACCAATGTTTTCACCTCTCAAGTTTATGCGTGTTGTTCCTTTGGCATCTGAGAGTTTTGGTGTTCGTTCTATGTGTACTTTTGTTCAGACTCCTGATGTTACTGTTCTTTTAGATGCAGGTGTGTCTGTTTGTCCTTGGCGGTTCAATTTACCTCCTCATCCTGTTGAATTTCAAAACATTCGTACCATTAGAGGTAAACTTGCTGACGCTGCGGATAAGGCTCAAGTTGTCACGGTTAGCCATTATCATTATGATCATCATACACCTTCTTTTGAAGATTGGATAGTTAACTGGACAACCCAAAATGAAACAGCCCGTCAAATTTATCAAAATAAAACGTTGCTTATTAAAAACACAACAATTGACATCAACAAAAGTCAGCGTGAACGTGCTGAAACGTTTTTGAAAACAAGTGCAAAATATGCTAAAAAAGTTGAAGAAGCAGATAATAAGACATTCATGTATGGTAACACAAAAATAAAGTTCTCTACAGCAGTTCCACATGGCGAAGACCAAACAGCAATGGGCTATGTTATAATGACTACAATAGAGTATAACAACGAACGCTTCATGTTTGCACCTGATATTCAAGGGCCCATATCCAAAAACACTTTACAACTAATTTTAGAAAAACCCCTATCACTATTACTACTTGGAGGACCACCATTCTATCTACAAAGTACCCAAATAACAGATGGCTCTATACAAAACGCGGTAAACAACCTTAAAGACATAGTTAACACTGTACCTTTAACGATTTTAGAACATCATACACTGCGTGACGAATGCTTTCAACAAAAAATCAACCCAATAATGAAACATGCAAAACAAGCCGGACACAACATTTTAACCGCTGCAGAATTTGTTAATAAAAAAAACTGTTTCTTAGAAACTAAAAGAAAAAACCTCTACGAAATGTTTCCACCATCAAAAGAGTTTCAACTTTGGATAAAAACACTTAGCGACCATAAAAATAAAAACATTGAAAAACCGCCTCTAGAACCAGACGAATAATACATTAGCTCTGTGAGGCTCTTCTGATTCCATAATATTGTCAATAACATTGTTTATTTTTGTGTTTTGTGTATTTGCTGCAATTGTTCAAGTAATTTTTTGTATTCTGTTTTTGCGTTTTGAACATACAACGTACAAAAACCTACACACCAACAAAATACCACCATACCAATTGTTAGTATTAATGGGTTATCGGGTAAAATTCTAAGTGCGTTTAAACAGAGTATTACCCAAAAACCTAAACTTCCAATAACACCCGCAATAAACGTCCATAAAAAGCCATGATCTATTATCCGCTTGATTTTGTCAAGTTGATCTTGTAGAACTATTGCCTGCTTAGCATTATCAACTTGTTCTTGTAAACATTGAGTGGTTATCTCTTCAACCATAAAATTACAACCTAGCAAATACATTTTTGGAAGTTATGACTATTATAATAATCTCGCTTAATTTTACTCTTTTTATCATAAAGCTCTATTTGGTAACCTGCGACATACGTATGAACGTTTTTTGTGATAAAACTTTGATAAACTTGAATAGATGTTTAAACGCTAGAGCTGTCTATTTAATTAGTTAGTGCTTTAAGCTATTTTAAAATGCGTAAAGAGAAAGACATGTTTCTATATTGAAAGATATTAAGGAGAGTTGTGTTATAATTAAAATTGTGGCTGTTTCTTTATCTGGCGAAAAACAGAAAAGAAAATAATGTTGGTTGGTAGGTTTAGCTGTAACATTTGTTAAATAAGGCAAAAATAGAAACGCGTTAAAAGTTATGTGGTGAAGAAAATGTTAGGTAAAAACGCTATTGTTATACTTGCGAACGAGTTATCGAAAGGGTTACCTGAAGATAAAGGTACGACGCTTTTGTGTAATAAACCATTAATTAGATATGTCTATAACAGTGTAAAGTCCATAGTTGATGAAGTGTTAATTGTAACTAATACAGACGAACGTGCAGAAAAGTATGCTGCAGTTTTGCCTAAAACGGTACAATTTGTTATAGATAACAATGTGTCGCAAAATTCTTTAAGCGGAGCTATATCGGGTTTTGAAGCTGTTCAAGGTGCATACACGTTATTGTTATCTTATGATTCGCCCTTTGTTAACAAAGAGTTAGCTCTGCTCTTGTTTGATCTTGCGGTAGGTAAAACAGCGGTTGTTCCACGAAATGCTGATAATGAAATGGAGCCTTTGTGTTCAGTTTATCAGACAAAGATTGCTTTAGAAACTGCAAAGAAAGTTGCTAATGAAGGCGCAGTAGATCTGCAAACATTTGTTGAAAAACTTCAAGGTGTACGATACATTTCAAAAATGATAGTTGAACAAGTAGATCCTGAGCTTCAATCTTTTTTTAGTGTTAATTCATTATTGGATCTTAAACGCGCAACAATTATGCTTCAAGGGAAAGCTAGAGTGTATAAAAAATAAGCCTTAAAATTTAAGAGCAACTTTTTTATTTTATCATGTTTTTTGTTGTAAATAACGCGTTTGGCGAAGTTTTTGCTGTATTGTATACAAAAGCATCAACAGAACACAGTTTGACCCAAATTTTAAAAAACAAATTGACAAAAATTAAACGAAAATAGTCGAACCTTATATAATCATCATTTAAAAAAACAAAACCAGTCGTCTATAACACTCAAACTCAAACATTTTAGTGCCTTAAAAAACAATCAAGCACTAAAAAAAGATAAAACGGGTACAAACACAAAAAAATCGTCACAAAAAACAGTAGAATACCCATAAAACTTTGTCTCATGCGAATTTTTACGTTCCGTAACCCTTATCTAGACAACTTTTTAATAATTTTGTTATTTCTCTTAAACGAAAAAAACTCGAACATACACAATTTATACTAAACAGTTAAAAATAACTACTAAAATAATGATTAATTAACATAAACAACTAAAATTGCTGCATATAATCAAAATTATCAGCGGCAAACAACGAAACCTTGTAACATGCCAACAAAAACATTTTACGAAAACAAGCAAAAAGATTATTGACAAGAAAACAACTAATAGAGATCACCTAAGCGAGACCAACTAATGCATTACAAAAAACCACAAAGAATAATCTCAACAAAAAACTGTGTTTTGGTGATGCTTCTGTATACAACTCACCAAATCAGATTACACACCAAAAATGGAGTTACTACACATGAGTATTGAACGTACCCTAGTACTGTCACTACTAAAATTAACTCAAAAAACCTCAGTTTTAACCACGCATCTTAAAAATGATGCAAAACTACCGCTAGAAACAGTATACAACTTGTTAGAAAAAATGCAATCAGAAGATCTACTTGACATAAAATATGACATAGTCGAAACATCTACTAATGACCGCATCAAATTAGCCATTAAAGCAGTCTCCTTAGGTGCAGATATTCAACAAGTTAGTAACTCCCTTAGCTGGCAAGAATTCGAAGAAATAGCCACAATAGCTCTACAAAACAACGGATTCACAATTTACAAAAACATACGATTCAAAACACCAAATCGCAAATGGGAAATTGATGCCATAGGCTGCAAACAACCCCTTGTAATATGTATTGACTGCAAGCACTGGGCACACTCTTTTTCAACCTCAACTATAAGTAAAATTGCAACTGCTCAAGCAGACCGCACAAAAGCCTTAACAGAAACACTACCAAACCCTAAACTACAACTAGAATGCACCAAATGGAAAAACGCCCAGTTCATACCAACAAT
>JAIRJY010000030.1 GCA_031260365.1 Nitrososphaerota archaeon
AAAGAAGGAACATACGCAAAATATGAACTATACAACACAGGTAGTAATAATGCGGGTTTTATATCACTTTTTGATTTATTTAATCCAAAATTCGCTGGAACCAATTATATGCTAAACCTACCATCAGATACTGTTCTTAATACTGTTAGTTCTAGTACTATGTGGAAGTGTGTTAGTGTTAATGATACTACGGCAAAGTTGCAGGTTACAATTGACTACGTTGGAACCCCAACTGACCATAATCCTTCTGGAAGTGATGGGCGTGTGCAACGTTCTGCTGAGGTTTATGTTAATCTTTTCACTAGGGATGTGTATAATGCTGATGGTGCGTTTTTAGGCACTACACATCTGTGGTTACCTGCAAACCCAAATAACGGTCAAAAAATAACTGTATGGGCAGAAGGTTCTGAAACAATCACCGTACCGGTAACGGTTTCTGATATTCCGATTGACACTATTCAGGGACACCAAGACGTTTTTCAAATAGATGTACCACAAATTACTGTTAAAAACCAAATTTGGGAGCTTGGTTACGTTTATGATTTGGACACGGGTTTTTGTGTGAGTAAAAGCATACCGTGGGATCCCATATTTGCATCAGTCGGCATTATCTTTGTCACTGGTCAGGGTCTTTCGGAGACCAATATTGATTTGGGGTCTGAGAATACAGAAACAAACGTAACACAAATGTGGTACTACGCCATAATACCGATAGCAATCATTTTAATAGTCGCCGCTTTAGTAATTAAACGCAATAAAAAGAAACACTAAACCCGCCCTTTATTTTAATTATCAACAACATTAGCGTATAGTTATAATTAGATGATTATTTCCAAATACTTCAACACATGATAAATAAAATAGGGAATAATAACTCTGTTTTTTCAGTACGTCACAACATCTTTCATTAAACGGTAACCTTGTGAGTAAACAGATGTGTTTAACAAAGATGTGTATAACAAAAATGAGAGTGTTCACTTTTAGAGATTTATAGCGTAATAGCCTCTGCGAGAGGTCAAGCGGACGATGGTAAAATGCAAAAATTATTCGCGAGAAAGAAACGTTAAAAACGGCAAAGTTATGAAAAAAAGCTCTATAATTCCATGTGAAAACGCTCCAAAAGATATCAGCATAAGGCTGTTCTGAGTTTGGTATCTCTTTGCAAGTTCTATCTCTTGTATGAGAACACTTTTTGTTTCTTAATTTTGGTACTTAGCAGTATAACACTTAGCAAGAGTATGCCTGCGATAGTTGTTGTTAATGAGCACAGCCACATGTCTTTTTCAAATCCCGAAAAAGTAAAAGCTACCTTAATATATGTAACATCATCCTCGGGCAAATAAACCAAAACAGCATAACCACCCCTACCCTTATGCGGTTCACTAAAAATACCATCAGAAATATTCTCATACACCAAAACAGCATCAACCGACTGGTCATCATGCCACTGCTCTATCCCCGCCTCATCCAAAATATATACATTAACAACATTACCCGCCCTAACACTAACACTAAAATCTCTATCAAACATCAAAAAACTCGGATACAAAACCCACCCACTAGTAGCACCCGTCTCCTCATTACTAAAACTCATAAGTCGCGGAACAGAATTAGCCCTAACCACCGTAACAGCCAAAAGAGACAAACCAATCAACAAAACAACCAAACCCAACCTCAACCCTCTATTCATCACTTGCATATCCTTCCTTTAATCAATCTCCATTTTACGTGTAAAATAACCATACGAACAAATAAACAGCAAAACTGAAACACCTAACACAACAAAAACACTAACTAACATATCAGTAGTTAATGTTGTAGAAGATAAACCCCCATAAACATACTCCCGTGCAAAATCAAAACCCGCTGTAAATCTGCCGGTAAATGTAGCAAGACTCTCACGAGAAGCGATGCTTTCAATACCAAAAAGCAAAAGAACAGACGTTAAAATGGAGAGCACCTCATTTTTAGTAACCACCGACAAAACTGTAGATATTGTGCAAATTAGGAAAATCTGAAGCAACAAAAGCAACATGGAAGCATAGAACAGTGGTTCAAATGGATTAAGTGCTAAAAGCGGTATCTGTATCACAAATATACCGACATAAATAACGGAGAGGACAGTAAATAAGGCTATAAATTTTGATAGAAACAATTTGCTTCTTTGTATTGGGTATGACAGAACCATTTTTGTTTCCCCTCTAGAAATATTGCCCGCGTAACTATGGCAAAACAAGACACCTGCTATAAATATGAGAAAAAGAAAAATTGGTTGAATTCCTGAAAGCAAATTAATATATCTAAACGTTGGTGAAACTTCAATAATTGTAGGCGCTAAAACTGTTAAAATCGCAATTATCAATATGACTTCCAACATCGGAAATGTAAAGCTCGTTTCTAATTCCCAAATCAAAAGTTTATGCAATTGACCTTTAAACCTTGACCCGTCAACGCTTTTTACAGAAGAAACACTCGGCATAACCTTCTGCTTAGACAACGAAACTGCACTATTGCTACTGGTATTACTGCCATTTTTTAAGTCTACAGTAGGGGATTGTTGTTTGTTTTTGTTTTGAAGCCTTATCGTAGAGACTATTGTTATAATTGACCCTATAATTAGAGTTGTTATTGAAAACCACAATAAATCGCTCTCATAGCCATACAATGAAGGGTACATATCACCAGACATATTTGAATTGTCAGGATTAACCAATAGTACGAAATAGTCGCCTCTATGCAGAATTTTCATTTGCAATGTTCCAGTTGGCGAGGCTTCCTTAGCAGACCAAACAGGTTCAATAACTCCTTCTGAAAGCCAAAGCTCGCCGCCTTTAGAGTCAAGAAGATAAAAATCCACAGACGAAATTGGATCCAAGTTAAACATTGCATCATAGTAAGTTAAGTTTAATTTTATAGCATAGTTGCGTGGTGACAACGACGCAGGTCCCCAAAATAGTGGATTCTTACCGGGCGGGAAATTGCTTATCGTGCCGCCAGAAGTGTAGGTGCTTCGATATATGGTACATGCTAGAAAAGTGGTACCAATTATTAAGAGCATTATACCGATTGTTGTGAATAGTTGGGTTTTGTTTCTCATTTTAGTCAACCT
Organism: Nitrososphaerota archaeon; assembly: GCA_031260365.1. Taxonomy (GTDB): domain Archaea; phylum Thermoproteota; class Bathyarchaeia; order Bathyarchaeales; family Bathycorpusculaceae; genus Bathycorpusculum. The sequence continues at coordinate 3,110 of JAIRJY010000030.1, forward strand.
CCATTTTACGCGTAAAATAGATAAACACAACCGCCAACACAACCACTGCAGTTAAGAGTGGAAACAATATCGACCACTGGAACTGTTCAAACGTAATAGGTATATGTGATGCACTGTTAGTACCGTGAGTTATTTGTTCAAAATACCCAATTATGCATATAAATCTACCATCAGTTGAAAAAATACTATTGTAGCCAACGAGGGTGT
>JAIRJY010000040.1 GCA_031260365.1 Nitrososphaerota archaeon
TGCTGTTTCTTCGTTTGAACCTATGATTTTATGTTTAACTCCCCCTAGTCTATATGGGCTTATGAAGAAAATTGGAGATAACGAGCCGCCATGGGGTAAAAGTTTTTTTGATCTTTTAATTATTGATGAAGCTAGTATGATGCGGTTACCTGAATTTATTTTGTCTGGCAGTTTTATGGCTAAAAACTGTCAAATTCTTGTTGCAGGGGATCACCGTCAGCTGCCTCCGATTGTTTCTCATAATTGGGAAAAAGAAGACCGACGTACGCTTGAAGAAATGGCTTCTTTTCTTTCTACCATGGATTTCTTGCGTTTGTTACGTAATGAGGATTTAGGTCTTGAACGAATAAAATGTAATAGCCCTGCAAATATTCCTGCTGTGCGTTTATGTGAGAGCCATAGATGTCATTCCGTTATCGCTGATTTTCTTAAAGAGTGGGTTTATGAGAAGGATAACATTGATTTTCGTTCTGATCAGAAGGAGACTTTAGCTTTATTTAAATCTAAAACTGACGGGTTAGCTGTAGTGCTTGAACCTGAAAACGTGTTTGTACTTATAGTACATAATGAAGTTGAAAGTTTCCAATCTAATCTAACTGAGGCACTAATTGTTAATACACTTGTACGGTGCGTGCAGCCTGAAACAGTTGGCGTGATTACACCTCACAACGCTCAGAAAGGTTTGCTCAAAAACATGCTTGCAGACGGCTGTAGTGAAACTCGTGTGGATACAGTCGAGCGTTATCAGGGTGGAGAAGCAGATTTTATAATTATTAGTTCTACTGTTAGCGATCCTGATTACATTCGTAGTGAGAGCGATTTTCTGTTAAATATCAATCGTATAAATGTCGCTATCAGTCGTATGAGGAAAAAAATTGTTATTATCGCTAGTCGTTCGATTTTTGAGTTCATGCCACAAGCTGCAAAAGATTATGATAACGCTCTTTTGTGGCGTGGAATTTCTCAAACGGTTGGGTATACTGCTGGTTCTAAACCCTGTTGGGCTGGTGATCTCTCAAAGTTTGTTGGTCAAACTGTGGATTCTCAGGTGAACATAGAGGTCTATACAAAAGCAGAAAAATAATCATATTTGCTTCAAAGATGATATTTCTTGTTAGTGGTAGTTATCGCCATTTATTTTTATTGTTTGATGTTTTGTTTATTTTTTATGTTTTGTTTGTTTGTTTGTCTGTTTTTGAATGATTATGCTGTCTTTTTATGTATTTTTGAAATTGGTGACGGGTTTTGTTTGGCTGGTTTATTGTTTGTATGACGTTTATTGTATTACTATTATTGTATATCATTATTTTTATATATGTTGATGTAATACATTTTTTGTATGTCAGAAATTATTACTGTACGAGTAGAAAAACTCCTAAAAGACAAAATTCGGCAACATAACATCAATATAAGCGAAACAGTTCGTATAGCTCTAGAAGACGAAGTTCGCAGAATTGAAAATTCCGAATTAGTTAACGCAATAAGTGCAATGAAATTGGTGCTTGAGAAAATCCCTGACGCCGAAATAATGACAACAATACATGGCTCAAGAGACTTGAGATGAAACAATACTTATTTGACGCAAGTGCTTTCATATTTTTAATCAAAAAAGCAAACGTACAAACTACACTACAGCATATCCAAAATTTGTTTATCCTTGATTTAACAGTCTACGAAATAGGTAATGCGCTTTTAAAAGAGTCTAGTATTGCTAAATTTTTAACCTTAAAAGAAATAGATACGTTAGAAAAAGTAACGCAGCTAATACTATCGCGTACCGAAAAAATCCTCAACAATGATGCAGCTTTTCAACAAATAATGAAAATAGCAAAAACAGAAAAGCTTTCATTTTACGATTCAAGCTACATATATTTTGCCAAACAAAACAATATCCAACTCATAACCGAAGATCAAACCTTCGGAAATAAAGCTAAAAAACATGTTCAAACTCAAACAACTCTGATAATGCTTTCTGCTTAAGGTGTGCGAGTGCCGTAAAGGGGGCATCTCTTTTTACTGTTTATGTTTTGTCAAGGTCGAATTCTTCGTGTATTGCTTTGACAACTTCTACGCCGTCTTTTTCTTTAACGACAAAGCTTATGTTTAACTCTGAACTACCTTGCGCAATCATCCGAATGTTTATACCTTTTTTAGCTACGATATCAAAAATTTTTGATGCTAACCCTAATGAGCCTTTCATGTGAGCACCTATAACTGCAATTACGACAACATCATCTTCAGCTGTTACTTCACTAACCAGTCCGCCATGTTCTAAAAGAGCAGTTTCAATGTTGCTTATAGCTCTGCTTAGCATGCTACGTTTGATCATCATTGAAATGTTTGCTTCTGACGCGGCGACCGATATCATCATAACGTTGATGTTATTTTTGCCAAGTACATCAAAAACTTTTGTATAGCTACCTGGTGCACCAACCATTGCGGCACCGTTAACATTAAGCATAGCAAGATCTTTTATCATAGCTACCGCTTTAACAGCTTGTTTCACGTTTGCCACTGGTTCTTTAGTTATGAGTGTGCCTGTTTTTTCTGGTTGGAACGAATTGCGTATTCTAACGGGAATATTTGCTTTGCTTACTGGTCCTAAAGCACGTGGGTGCATGGCTTTTGCGCCAAAAATTGCCATTTCAGCGGCTTCTTGATAACTAAGTTGTGGTAACAATTTTGCTGCAGGCACAAGTTTCGGGTCAGTTGTCATGATTCCGTCAACATCTGTCCATATCCAAACTTCATCAACTTCTAAGGCAACACCAAGAATAGTTGCAGTATAATCACTGCCTCCACGCCCAACAGTTGTTACAACACCGTCCTGATTTGCAGCAATAAAACCTGTAACAACTGGGACTCCGCCCTTTTCTAAAAATGCCCCAAGCTTTTCACACACAAGGTGCATAGTATAGTTCATTAGAGGATTCGCTTCACCAAAATTAGAATCCGTTACAATACCTGCATCTTTACCTGTAAAACATCGCGCTTCAATATTATCCTCTTGTATTGCACCACAAACGATGGGTGCTGATAAACGCTCTCCAAATGAAACTACATAATCTTTTGACTTAGGTGTTAATTCACCCACATAGCATATGCCTGTTAAAATTTTTTCTAACTCTACAATTATCTTTTCTACTATACCATTGACTTCTTGCTGTAATGGTTTATTTACAATTGCAGATGAAATGGCTTCTTTATGTTTTTGCAATAACTCTTCAGTAAAATTTTTAATCAGTGTTTCGTCACTTTTTTGTGCTTGACCTGCAACTTCTAAAAGTTTGTTTGTAACTCCTGCTAAAGCTGAAACTACAACAGTAATTCTGTAATCTTTTGAGTATTGTGAAACTATATCAGCTACTTGGCGTATATTTTTGCCTGTACCAACACTGGTTCCACCGAACTTCATTATAACTTTCTTCATATCTTTCTCAGCTCTTTTATGATAGTAGTTTTGAGGCTAACTTATGTCTTATGTCTAAAAGATCCCTTAAAACAGCACTTGCTGTTTCAATTCCACCTGCACCACGTCCAATTAATGTTTGATCTGCAGCATATTCTGTTCGAAAAGTGATTGCGTTGAGGACACCGCTGACACATAACGGATCCGACCATGAAATTTCCACTGGTTTAACTGAAGCTTTGTTGTTATCAACTGTACCAATGAGTTTAATGGTGCTGTTTCTTTTTACTGAGTCTTTAAGCATTTCAAGCGTGACATCTCGAATACCTGTAATGTCTACATCTCGTAAAGTTATTTTCTTGCCCATAATCCAGTTAGATAAAATAACAATTTTACAGGCGGTATCAAATCCGTCAATATCCATAGTTGGTTCTCTTTCGGCATAACCCATTTTTTGTGCATTTGTTAATGCATCTTGAAATGACATGTTGTTTTGACCCATCTCAGATAAAATGTAATTAGTTGTACCGTTTAGAATACCTTGTAATCTGAGAATTTTATCGCCCACAAGACAACGCTTAGCGAACTCTAACATAGGTGTTCCTCCACCAACAGTGCCGCTAAACCGCAAAAAAACGTTATTATGCTCTGCAAGCTCAGTTAAAGCCGGCATAGCCAAAGCAAGTGGTCCTTTATTAGTTGTAACAACATGTTTACCCGACTTAAACGCTTTAGTTATATGCGAGAGCGCAGGTTCGGCAGTTTTAATATTAACAGGAGTTACCTCAACAATAACTTCTGCTTCAACACTCTCAATAACTTCAAGAGCAGACATACTTTTATGACCAAATTCTGCGTCAGCTGAAACCGGGTAACCTTTTTGTTTAAATGCTTCCAGTTTTTCAGAACTAAAACCTTGAGAATTAATAACTGCACCATCTATATCTGCAATGGCAACAATTTTAGGGTTAAATCTGCAATTTGTGTTTTTCTCTAAATACTTATTTGCAAGAATCGTTGTCACGCCCTTACCGACAATGCCATAGCCAACTAAAATAATTCTCATATCAACTTCTCCTACATACATTATTTGTACTTTATGCCTAAAGCGTTTTCGATAGCTGACATTTCCGCTTCAACTTCAACCGGTTTTTCGCCCATTTTAACTGCAATATCTGGATCTTTCAAACCATGACCAGTAGTAACGCAAACAACTCTCTCATTTTTGTTAATTACACCGTTATGGACAAGTTTCTTAAGACCCGCTATTGATGAGGCACTTGCTGGTTCTACAAATATGCCTTCAATCTGAGCAAGCAGTTTCTGCGCATCAAGAATTTCTTCATCTGTAACGGTTTCTGCTGTTCCATACGAGTCATTAATAGCGTTAATTGCTTTCTTCCAACTGACTGGTGCCCCAATACGAATTGCCGTAGCAATAGTTTCCGGTTCAGTAACTGGAATAATTTTGTTATTATGACTTTTTATAGCTTTAGCAATAGGTGCTGAACCTATTGCTTGAATCCCAGTCATCTTAGGTAATCTTGTTATTAATCCTAACTTGTAAAACTCGCTAAAACCTTTCCAGATGGCACTTATGTTTCCTGCATTACCTACCGGCACTATCAAACGATCTGGTGCATTATACTCTAGTTGTTCGCAAATTTCATATCCCAATGATTTTTGTCCCTCAATACGAAACGGGTTAATTGAGTTAAGCAAGTAAATACTTCTATTCTTTTCAGCAAGCTTTAACACAAACTCTAAGGCTTCATCAAAATTACTTCTAATCTGTAAAACTTTA
>JAIRJY010000161.1 GCA_031260365.1 Nitrososphaerota archaeon
CCTGAAACTTTGATGAATACTGTAATAGAATTGGAAAAAGCCTATTCGTATTATAAAAACACTGACGAATTTAAAAACGAATTGGAAGAGCTTTTTAAAAACTATGCTGGACGACCATCTTTGCTTTACTTCGCACAAAATATGACAAAAGATTTAGGTGGAGCTAAAATTTACTTGAAACGAGAGGACTTAAACCATACGGGTTCACACAAAATTAACAATGTTTTAGGTCAGGCACTACTTGCTAAAAAAATGGGGAAAACTCGTTTAATTGCCGAAACGGGTGCAGGTCAACACGGCGTTGCTACTGCTACGGCAGCTGCTCTTTTCAAGATGGAATGCGACATTTTTATGGGTAAAGAGGATATTGAACGTCAAATACTTAATGTGTATCGTATGAAGCTGCTTGGTGCTAGGGTACACTGTGTAACGACGGGTACACAAACTTTGAAAGATGCCGTTAATGAAACAATGCGTGAATGGACTCGACGTGTTCATGATACCCATTATGTTTTGGGGTCAGTTATGGGACCACATCCGTTTCCAATGATGGTACGCGATTTTCAGAGTGTGATTAGCAAAGAAGCACGTGCGCAGATTTTAGCTGTTGAAGGTGAGCTGCCAAAAGCCGTTATTGCATGTGTTGGCGGCGGGAGCAATGCAATTGGAGCTTTTTATCATTTTATTGATGATGATGTGGAGTTGATTGGTTGTGAGGCAGCAGGTTTAGGTGTTGATACAACACAAAATGCTGCAACGATTGCCAATGGTAGTGTGGGGATATTTCATGGGATGAAATCTTTTTTTTGTCAAAATAGCGATGGGCAAATTGCTCCTGTTTATTCAATTTCAGCGGGGCTTGACTATCCAGGTATTGGTCCTGAGCACGCGTTGCTGCATAAAAGTGGACGTGCAAAATATAAGCCGATTACTGATGAAGAGGCAGTTGTTGCTTTTGAATACCTGACGAAAACTGAGGGAATAATTCCTGCTGTTGAGTCAGCTCACGCAATAGCATATGCTATGAAAGTAGCGAAAAACTACACCGGCTCAATCATTATCAACCTTTCAGGACGGGGGGACAAAGATGTGGCCTCTATTTCACGTTATAGAGGTGGTGTCGACGATTATCCTTCAGAGAAATCTGCTTTTAGTGTTTTGAAGAAGAATCAGGATAGCCTCAAAGTAGATGAGTTTGAGAACGCTTTTTGTGAACAAACAAGTAGTAAGAAGGGAGATGTGCTTGTTTGAGTAAAAAATTTGTTAGTTTCATTACAGCAGGCGATCCATCCTTGAAAAAAACAAGAGAATTCATTAATGTTTTAGCGGAATATAGCGATATAATTGAAATAGGTCTACCATTTTCGGATCCCATTGCTGAGGGTGAGGTCATACAAGTCGCTAATATGCGTGCATTACAAAATGGAACTACAATTGGAAAAATGTTTGAGATGTTAAAAACGGTAGATTATAAGAGGTTAGTAATTTTGACCTATATTAATCCAGTTTTCGTTTATGGGTACGAAAAATTTTTTGGACAATGCGCAGAGATAGGTATTTACGGTATTATTATTCCTGATTTGCCATATGAGGAACGCAGTGAAGTAGCAGAGTTTGCAGACAAATACAATATCCATTTAATCACAATGATTGCACCTACTTCAGCAGAACGAGTGCAAATGCTGGCTAAAAACGCTACAGGTTTTATTTATCTGGTTTCTTCAATGGGTACAACAGGAATACGAAGTGAATTTGCTGTTGATTTGACTGAAATAGTTAAACAGATAAAACAAGTAACAAACATACCTGTTATGATAGGTTTTGGTATTTCGACTCCCGAGCAAGCAGAAAAAATGCGCGAAATTGCTGACGGGGTAATCGTTGGTAGTGCATTTGTGAAAATTATTGCGGAACATGGCGATGAGAGCGCGCCATACATTAAAAAACTCGTTAAGGCGTTGACTAACAAATAGTGATTAAAGAAGTATTATCTAAAGTTACAACTAATCAAGAGATGACTCAAGAAGAAGTAAACACGTTAATTGCAGCGATTAACAACGGCGACGTGTCAGATGTTCAAATTGCCGGATTCCAAGTGGCATTATTAATGAAAGGCGCAAGTCGCGAAGAAATCACCTATATCGCAAATGCAATGCGCAATAATTGTGTACCACTACGTCCCAAAATTTCAGGAGAACTCATGGACACATGCGGCACAGGCGGTGGACTTTCTACTTTTAACATTTCAACTGCAACAGCAATCGTTGCAGCTAGTAGCGGCATTCCTATTGCAAAGCATGGCAGCCGCTCACTTGCTAGTTTGTCTGGCAGCGCGGACGTTTTAGAAGCGTTAGGTGTGAATATTAATTTAACACCGTTACAAGTAGAAAAAATGATTGAAGAAATTGGCATTGCTTTTTTGTATGCTCCTCTGTTTCATCCTGTTATGTGTAAAGTCTTACCAACGGAGGCTGATTTAGGAATTAAAACAATTTTTTACACAATTATCGGTCCACTGATTAACCCCGCTTTTGCTTCACGACATTTGTTAGGTGTTTACAAATTGGAACTACTGGATATAGTAACATATGTCGCAAAGAAAATTGGTTATACAAACGCAATGTTTGTACATGGACTAGATGGACTAGATGAAATCTCTTTACTGGGAAAGACCAGAATAAACCATCTGTACGATGATAAAGTTACAACTTTTGAAATACAACCTGAAGACTTTGATTTAAAACGCTGTAAGTTAGAGGATATTAAATCAAGAACACCAGAAGACAACGCTGCAGTGATTAAAGGGGTGTTTGAAGGAAAAATTGAGGACTCCAAAAAAGACGCTATAGTGATAAATGCGGCAGGCGCATTAATTGTCGGAGGAAAGGCAAACAGCTTCAAAGAAGGTGTGGAACTTGCACATTCAATAATTGAAAACGGCGCTGCTCTTCAAAAACTAAATCAATTAAAGGACATGTCCAATGGATTTCGACCTTAATTCAAAAATTATAATTGATTTTAAACCAGTTTCACCTAAATATGGCAACTTATTTAATGGGAGAAATCCTCTGGAGGTCGCTTGTCGCTTAGAGCGTACCCATATTTTAGGATTATCTGTTGTCACTGAAAACGAGTATTTTGGCGGCTCGTTGAATTTGTTACGTTCAATCGTGAAAAAAGTTAAACTTCCTGTACTGCGTAAAGATTTTATCAAAACGAAAGATGATTTACACGTAACTCTTGATTGTGGTGCAACTGGCGTTTTGTTGATTTGTTCCATGACGCCTAATATAGTGGAGCTCCATGAGCATGCACTGGAAATTGGTTTAAAACCGGTTGTTGAAGTACACACATTAGAAGAAATGCAGTTAGCTAAAGACATAGATGCAAAAATAATAGGAATAAACAATAAAGATATAACAAATTTGGAAAAAGATGCTGGAACAGTTGATTTAACTCTTGATTTAATTAAAACTGCGCCTAAGAACGTTTTTATAATAAGTGAAAGCGGGATTGACAATCGCATAGACGCACAAAAAGCCATAGATAATGGCGCAAATGCTGTTTTGGTCGGCACAGCTTTTTGGCAAGGAAGATTCCACTTGTTTGATCAATAATGGGTCTCTTCATTTTTTATTTTTTTGTTTCCATAGTTGATTATTCCGCAGATTAGTAACGTACGTAATTCGTAGCGTTGCGTCTGTTTACGGTATTTGTTTGAAAAAATTTTAAACATCTTTAATTTTGTAATAATAGACGTCTTGTATAACCAAAAAATACTTCGTTATTTTGTCATTCTACGGGGGTGTTTTTTGCCCAAATGATTTGTAAAATTCATCGTTTACACTAAGGATAACATATTAGGAAACAAGTTATGCAAAAAGTCCAATATGCTTTTAATCAAACCACTTTTTTTATACCCAGTGTAGCGTGCGTATTTAGTTCGTGACAAGCGTTTATACAAAGAAAGTAGCACACTTTATTGCGTTGATCAACGAGTGTAAAAGATCATTTAGTATGTCTACTAAATAAATGATAAAACCCAATAATTCCTTTATACTTAAACGGTCGGCTACATAGTTTTTATACTTCATTTTTTAATTATCATTTATGGTATAAAAGCGAGTGAGAATGCCTGTTACAATAAACAAAGGTTGGGAATTTGAGGTTTGATGGATTGGATTTTTATTTTAATTGTTGTTTTATTGATTCCTTTGACGATGATTGGAATTGGTGTTCTTTTTGCTAAAAGAGTTCCGGCTAAAATTAATTTTGTATGTGGATACCGAACGCGGATGTCAATGAAAAATAAAGACACATGGGTTTTTGCTCATAGACATTGTGGAAAAACCTGGCAAAACATCGGGTTGATTATGCTTCCATGTTCTGTATGTGCTATGATATTTGTGCTGGGGCAAGATGTAGTTGATGTGAATATTTTTGGCTGCATACTTGTATTGGTTCAAATGATTTTTCTTATTGGTTCAATTATTCCCACTGAATTAGCTTTAAAAAAGACATTTGATGACCAAGGTAATCGCAAAAATTAATGTGACCTAAAGAGTTTGTGATGCAGCGTAAGGATAAGAGTGACTTTAAGGAATGAAAATGGTACAATTATGTATAAGAGAACGATAACGTTGATTGTTATCTGAAATAAGACATGTTTTTGATACATTTGAACAAACTGAAAAAAGCATAATTTTTGTTTGGATGAAAAGTTAATACCTACTTTTTTTAAGTTCTTTAGGAAGGGTTAAATGTTAATGTCACAATGCATATTTAATAATCCGTAAAGGTTGATTACATAAATGCAGTCTGCTACCCCAGGAAGATCCTTTGTTTCAGTTGACCCAAGTAAATGTATTGGGTGTGGTCTCTGTGAATTTGCTTGTACTTTAGAGAAAGGTGAGCAAGTTTGGAATCCAATCCATTCAAGAATTCGTGTTGTTCGTATGGCACCAATGTTTAATTTTGCTTTATCATGTCGAGGATGTGACGATGCACGGTGTGTAAAAGCGTGTCCTGAAAAAGCCATTGTCCAGTCAGAAACTGATCGCTTGTTAATTATTGATGAAAAGAAATGCAAAGGTTGTGATTGGTGTGTTCAGGCTTGTCCACGTGGTGGGATAACTATTCACACTGGTACTGGAAAAGCTATTGCGTGTAACCTCTGTGAAGGTGTACCTAAATGTGTTGAAATTTGTCCAGAATGTGCTTTGGACATTGTACACTCTGATAGCGAAGCAGATAAACGCTTCAATGATGCACTGGAAAATTTGCCTTCTATAACAGAAAAGCTGACAAAACAGATCAGAAATAAAGACTGGAAGCCATTGCTTATCGCATCCGAGCAGCGTACACAAAAAATCTCTGAAAAACTTCAAGAGTTAAATAAAAAAGCTCTTGAAAAATAACCTAAAACTTTTTCTTATTTTGTGAAGTGTGCGTTCTTATTTTTTTATCATTAGACAGATAAATATAGGTTTTACACTTAAGATATTATACCAAGTTAGTGTTCATACCATAATACTGTAACTGGAGAAAAAAACTTTGATACATGGGAACCCGTTTGATTTGTTCCGCCAAGAATGCCGAGCAGCGTTAGTATCTGCTATAACAAAAACTTTTCCAAGTGCTAACATACCTATTATTAATCTAAATAAGACCCCTGATATAGAGTTGGGTCAGTTGGCTTCTTCGCTTAGTTTTGAGCTAGCAAGAAAGCTAGATATGAAGCCCAGTGTGGTTGCTGAACAACTTGTTGAGGCGATTGATAAGTCACGATTTGATTTAATTGCTAAAGTTTCCACTGCAGGAGCAGGTTACATTAATTTTTATGTTAACTTCCCAAGATTTTCACAACTAACGCTGGAATCCGTTAAAAATAATGACAAAAGTTACGGTTATATAAAAACTGAAAAACCAGTAAAAATTATTGTCGAACACACAAGTGTTAATCCATTACACCCAATTCACATTGGGCAAGCTAGAAACCCTATGATTGGTGATGCTCTTGCATGTATACTTAAACTACGTGGACATGATGTTTCAACTCATTATTACATTGATGATGTAGGTCGCCAATCCAGTGTAGTTGCCTATGGTTATGAAAAGCTGGGTAGACCAAAACCAACTGAGAAATCTGACTTGTTTGTAGGTAAAATTTACACTGTTACATGTTGTATATCTGAAATCAATCGGCTTAAAAAAGCAAAAGAACAAGTAATCACAACACAAGCAGTAGATGACATAGCCAAAATTGGCAAAGAACTTGATGAATGGATCGCAATAGCTGATGAATTAAAAGAAAAACATTCTACTCTTTTTGAAATGTTGACCATAAAAATTAGTGAAGACGAAAACCCTGAAGAAGAAATCAACAAGTTAAATCGCCGATATGAAGATGGCGAACCGGTCGCTAAACAACTCGTCCGTGAAGTCAGTGACTTATGTCTTGACGGTTTTCGCCAAACTCAAGCAAAAATCTCTGTAACGTATGATTCATGGGATTGGGAAAGCGATTTCGTCTGGAGTGGGCAAGTCACAGAAATCATGAATAATCTCAAAGCTTCACCCTTTATATACTTCAAAAACGGTGTCTGGGGTTTTGATGCTGACAAAGTTGCTAAACAGCTTCAATTAAAACCTAAGTTGGGTATGAAAGAAAACCACGAAATCCCACAATTAACTCTTATGCGCGCCGATGGCACGACCCTCTACACAACACGTGACATCGCTTACAGTATATGGAAGTTCCAATGTGCAGAGAAAGTTATCAACGTTATAGGCATGGAACAATCTCTAGCGCAATTACAGCTCAAATTAGCTATGTATGCTCTAAACTACAATAAAGAAGCAGATAACTTTGTCCATTTTGCATACAATCTTGTCGCGCTTCCAGGTTACAAAATGAGTAGTCGACGTGGGCATTACATAACTTTCGATCAAGTCCTCGACGAAGCAGTAGAGCGCGCCTATCAAGAAGTTTGTAAACGATCTCCAATGTTTAGCGAAGAAGAAAAGCGTAGCATAGCAAACTTTGTGGGCATTGGAGCTGTCCGTTATGCGCTCATAGATGTGGATCCAAGCAAACAAGTGCTATTTACTTGGGATCGTGTGCTAAACTTTGAAACCAACAGTGCTCCTTACGTGCAATATACACACGCAAGAGCTTGCAGTATTATACGAAAAGCAACTGATAACACGATAGCTGCTCCCGCTTACAATTTGTTAGCTGAAAAAATTGAGCAAGAAATAATTTTACAGCTTGCCTGTTTTCCAGACATGTTCATAGAAGCAACAGAATACCTAAAACCCTTTATGATAGCAGACTACGTAAATATGCTTGCCGACAAATTTAACACATTTTACAACGCCGTATCTGTAATCAAAGCTGAAACTCTTGAACTTAGCAGTACACGATTGGTTTTAACTGATGCAGTTCGAACGGTACTACGTAATGCTTTAGCACTTATCGGTGTGGTCGCACCTGAACGTATGTAGCTTACACTGATTTCATTGTTGACCATTTTTTGTGATGTATATCTGTATATCTTTTTTACCTGAAGTACAGTCAACGAAATTGTAGAATTTTCGTATGTATCTGTATGGCTATACACTAAAATATACATGTAGTCATTCGCGGTTGATAATAAATTTCAAATATTAGGCAGTAAGTAAAACATTGGTGTATCTCATGAGCAACGATTCATATTTCAAAAAAAAACTTGAACCTATCAGGGTTACAAAACAAAAACCAATTTCGCAATTACTAAAAGAAATGGGCCGTACTGCATATCAAGGTCGTAAATTAGGTGAAGCTGTTGATGTATGGGAAAACATGATCCGAGAGAAAGATACAGTGATAGCTCTGGGTTTTGCTGGTTCAATGAGTACAGCAGGTCAGTGGACAATCATTAATTGGCTTATCGAAAATCGCTTTATTGATGTTTTAGTGTCAACAGGGGCAAACGTTTCAGAGGATATTGTTGACGCAATGGGTTTTGGTTACTGGCAAGGTAGTCACATGGCAAATGATGAGCAGCTTTTAGCTGATGACGTTAACCGATATTATGACGTTTATGGAAAAGAAACTGACTATCGTAAAATGGAAGAAGTCGTAACGGACTATGTTATGACCTGCAAAGAAGACCATTACTATACTTCGGCAGAATTCTTGTATGGTCTGGGAAAATATCTCGATGCAAAAAACATCCCTGCAATTACTGCTGTAGCAGCAAAACACGGTGTGCCCATATTTAGCCCCGCTATGGTTGACAGCGCATATGGCGAAACTTTCCTATTAGCCAAAAATCAAGGTCACAATGTTCACATTGACAGCGTTAAAGAGTTTGACCAGTTCGTACAGATAGGCACTAAAACAAAAGATGTTGCTGTGGTCTACATCGGTGGAGGCGTCCCAAAAGACATAACACAACTAATCGCTATATCCGTTAGTCCAATGACTGAAGATAAAGGCGTGCAAGGTAGACAAGGTGGTCTACGCAGAAGCCTACAGGAATACTACTACCCACACAAATACGCCCTTCAAATAACAACAGACTCACCACAATGGGGTGGCTTAAGCGGTTGCACACTTGAAGAAGCCATAAGCTGGGGCAAAATCAACAACCAAACCGGAACACGCGCCGTCTGCTACTGCGACGCAACAATTGCCTTACCACTAATATGTCATGCACTAGCTGAACGCATTACCGAAAAACGCAACGGTCCCGACATGAGCTGGATCTTTAAAGATATGCCAAAAGCGTAACCAGCTTCTTTTTTACTTTTAACCATTAAGAAACAGCCTTATGTGCTGTTATACCAAACCATATGGGTACTAAATCATGGTCAAGCACAACTATTTGGTGAGTGTACACATAGAAAGCTGCTAGTGGTGCATGGATTTCGTCGTATGTAAGTTCCATTTCTACAAGGTAACAGTTAGAAAAACTCAAATCAAATGTTTGATGTCAACGTAGAATATTCTGATTGATTCCTACAAAGCATGTATTCAAAAGGTCTAATAGTTGTCAAAGGTGTCGAATCGTTAGAACCACAGAAGGCAATAATGGCGATATTCCCCGTAATGTTCTCAAATTGAAGTGGATAGGTATCATAACTAACAACTTTTGATCCGTACTCAAGTCTGGTACTATTAAATATGTGTAATTGTTCAAAATAGGTAACATTTGCATTATACAAAAAATGCACACCTATTGGTCTGATAATTTGTTTTCGTTGATAATCATACCGATTTTGATAGTAATCTATAACCTCTGTACCAATAACGTTGTTCCATGTATATGAAAAATACGTTTCACGGTGTCTATATGTCTCAGGGTCATTTGGTTTGTCAAACCGTTCAAATGTCCAAAAAGATGAAGCTATGGACGCATAGTCTATTGTCTCAGCTGTTGCAAGTGCGTGTTCTTCGTCAGGGGTATCAAAATTTCTGATAACCGACATGGAAGTATTCTTAGAAAAAAATGAAATTGTAGCCAATAATGAAACGGAAATTACTGCTGCTAAACACACCGAAAATAGTATCACCATTTTCCTATGCATCTGTAAAACCTTAATCGCTGTGATAATGTGAATGTATTTAAACTGTATTGTCTTTAATATGTCCATAACTAACATGTTAATTTTGAAATGTGTTTTTTCACTGCTGTAAGTTTGTTGTAGGCGTATGCAAATAATAGATCTTTTGTAAAACTATGTTAATTTTTTCAAGGCTGCAAAGGGTCACAGTAAACATCTTTTACATTCCATCATACCAGTGGTGCATCATGAAAAAAGTAAGCACAACTTTGAGTTTTGCAAGAAGTCTAATGAAACGATAATGTTTGCTACAGTGCATAGTACCTGTAGAATGACAACCTTTCTACGTGTTTATATTGAAACCTCAAGCACTATAAGAATAGGTCCATACCTAAGACACACTTTTTTAAAAAAACACGACAAAATAAAAAATTAGTTGGATAATTGCCTACTCGTTTTTTGTTTTTCTGTTCATTCGCTCTATTAGTGAACTCATCATTATAGGCATGACTACTGTAGCATCGCCTTCAATCATTATGTGTTTGGCTTTTTCACTGATTTTTCCCCAACTTACTGCTTCCCGTGGTCTTGCGCCACTGAGGCTTCCGTCCCATTCTACCGCAGTGCTGATGTATACAGCGTAGTCTAAGCCGTCTTTAAATTGATTCCACCATATCGTGTGATGTTTGCTGATGCCGCCACCCACGATCAGCGCACCAGATTTTTGTGTGTCAAATACTATATTATTTAAGATATCTTCATCTTTTAAAAGATTTATGTGAAAATCTTTGTGGTCTTGACCAAAGAACCAGAGTTGATAACCTACAGAGCCATCTGTTATACCTGGAACGAAGACGGGTATGTTATTTTTGGCAGCCCAGTATAAGATAGAGTTTTCATTACAACAGTGCAGACCTATTTCTCGACAGAGTTCTGCGGTACTAAACTCTCTTTTTCCTTCTTTGTATAACGTTTCAAGCATGCCTATAATTTGTTTTTCAATAACGGTTCCATAACTATCGTTTGGCACAAGAACATTCCCTAAACGGTTAATTCCCTCTTGGTGGAGTTTAGCGTCGTTCATAGTGAAACTCCCTTTATAGTAGTCACGATAACATCTAGCAATATCATGGT
>JAIRJY010000057.1 GCA_031260365.1 Nitrososphaerota archaeon
AAAAATCTCCAAAAAAAGAGTAAACTCTACTTAAATAACACTCAAATGTAATATCTACGTTGAGCTACCTCATCAACTTTAATTAATATACTAAACACAAAAAATGTTCTCTGCAAATCATTTAATACCTAAAAGTACTCACCAGTTAATGTATAGATTGTTTGGTGGGCCGAGCCGGATTTGAACTGGCGACCTTTCGATTATCAGTCGAACGCTCAAGCCGTGCTGAGCTACCGGCCCACATGTTACTTGTTGAAATAGAGAGCATAACGGGCTTATTTATTCCCAACGGTTTACTCTCATTTTCAACGGTTTATTCCCATTCGGCTTATAACCTGAAGGAATGTTCTCATAGATTCTGTTGCTATTTAAAAACCCTTTGCAATGAATAACTCTTTTAATATTACCGCTCTTTCAAAACCATCCGCAATAATGCATGATATAACCAGCCGCAGAACTTATCAACGAACACTCACATCATATAGTAGTATATAAAATCAGGTTAGAACTCAGTACACATAACTGGTAGGCACTATTTGTGCAGTGAAAAGAGCAAGACTAAATGTGCAATGAATGGATTCTTTAATGGTTTCAATAGAAAAGTCCATATTAGGCAAATGCTAAAATGAACGGGTTAGCCTAAAAGCGTGGAAAAAGGGTCTGTAGCCTAGCACGGATTAAGGTGTCGGCCTTCGAAGCCGGAGATCGTGGGTTCAAATCCCACCGGATCCGCCAATTTTCCATTTAGAGCTTGATTTGAGCTTTGTTGGATATTGCTAAATTCTGTAAGAGCATTACAGTTTTCCGTAATGTTTAGCCCATCGCCCTGAAGCAACAACAGCGCATCACGCAATTGAATTTTTTTAACGTTAATGCGGTGTCGCAACACACATGCGTACGCTGTGGTAAAAAACACGACAATGATCTTCATTTTGTTATGTTTTCTTTTATTGTTTCAACTAATCTCTTGTTTTCTGAATTGTTAGGTAAGTTTTTAATATTTATTGTTCTTATAGGGTTTTGATGTGTTATGAAGCGTTGGAGTTTGTTTTTAGTTTTTTTGTTAGTTTTTGTTGCTTTTTTGCCGGTGTTTTCTTTGTATATGCGACCTGTTCAAGTTGGGGATGACGAGTTTTATTTTGGTGTTTCTTTTGATGGACAGAGTGCTGAGGAGGCTTTTCCGTTGATTGATAGAGTTAAGGATTATACTAATTTGTTTGTTATAATGGCTTGGGGTATAGCTACTAATCAGACGGCGCTTGATATGGTGTGTGATTATGCGGCAGATTCTGATTTGTATTTTATTGTGTTTTTTGCTTTTATTTCGCGAACGGCTTATCCTTGGCATCAGCAATGGTTAGATGAGGCAAATCAGCGTTGGGGTGACAAATTTTTAGGTGTATATTTAAATGATGAGTATGGTGGAAAACAAGTTGAGCAAAATGATCTTTTTACTTTTGCAGCTGATTATGATGATGCTGCTGAATGTTTTATAAATGGCGTAAGATTTGGACCAGATGGAGTTGCAACAAGTATGACTGATGCTAACGATAAGGGTATACGTTTGTTTACAGCCGACTTTTTACTATACTGGTGGGATTATCTTGCAGGATATGATGTTGTTTTTGCAGAGTTGGGCTGGAATATAACCTCAAACCGCCAAATAGCACTATGCAGAGGTGCAGCAACAGTACAAAACAAGGACTGGGGCACTATAATTGTCTGGGAAACCGACACTCCACCTTACCTTGGAAATATAGACCGATTTTACTCCGACATGGTAGACTCTTACCGTGCAGGCGCAAAATACGTCATAGTTTTTAACTATCCTACATACCCAGAAGATAACCCATACGGAATACTCTCAGACGACCACTTCATTACAATGCATCAATTTTGGCAGTACACAACAACATACCCCAGATCAACATACGGAGTAGTAAAAGTCGACACCGCATTAGTTCTACCACAAAACTACGGTTGGGGTATGCGACGCAGCACATACATCCATGAAGACCTCATCTGGGGAATATGGTCAGAAGACGACAAAGCACCACAAATACTAAGAAATGTACAATGGCTGGAAACATACTACAACTTACAATACGACATAATCTACGAAAACCCTGAAAAGAATTACCAACACATATACAAACAAACAATCCATTGGAACACCACACTACCACTACCATAAAACACACACAAAATCAACAACACAAAATATCTTATAACCAACAATCATTCACACAACAAAAACTGTAATCAAACATTAGGAAAACTTAATATTCCCAAAAAACTCAGATGCCTATATATCATCCCCAAACACGACCATGGGGCCGTCGTCTAGCATGGATTAGGATACATGCCTGGGGCGCATGCGATCCTGGGTTCAAATCCCAGCGGCCCCACCACGAATACCAGCAACCCCTGTTCAAATATAGGGTATACTTACGTTTTCTAAACACTTTTACATCATCTAAATCGCAGACCTGTTCAAAACTAGCTTGTGCTTATCAAGGATAGAAAAATTCGTGTAATTTGATAGTTCCGTTTGTGTTTAGATGCTGTATTTTATAGGTAAACGTCATCTTATCGGTATTTCTATGGTAGGTTTATACATATCTTGTTTCGATGGTTGTTGGTGACGTATTGGTGAATCTATACTGAGGTATCCCACATTTTTTGTTATTAAAATAAATGGTGTAATATTTTTCTTAAATAGAAAAATCATAATCTCCGTAATTTAGTCATATATTTTTAACTTCTTTAGTAGGCAATAAATTTGTTATTTGTTTAAAAGGGATAATCTCCTGTGGTTCTGTTTTTTTCTTTCTTTGAATAGAAAAAGTATGTGATTCCAATAATTCCAACTGTTAGAACAACTGTTGCTACAATTATGTGGGTTGTAAGAGAGGTAGACTGCTCAGGTTCGGAAGTGGTATGCGAGTTAGATTGTGTAGGTGTAGTGGTTGGGGAAGTGACAGGCGGTAGAGTGTCCTGATAGTCAATTGGTATATACTGCTCGTTTACAGAGGTGGTTTCTTTTTGACCGTCTGTTCCTACTAATTGTAGTCCTCCGATTACATATAAGACATCATCAAGTACCGCTACACCGACTTTCGCTCGAGGAGTTGGGTCTTTTTTGACCTGTTCCCATGTGCCACTTAAAGGATTATATGACATAACAAAACCTGTTGGGTGAAAAAATATGGAACTGCCTCCGCTTAGAACATAAATTTTTTGAGGCGCAAAACGACCAGATGTTGCCACAGCAACAGCAACACCAAATGAACCATCATATCCTTTGGTAGTTTTTTCTTCACTCCACATATCCGTTTTCGGATCATAAATTCGTAAGTTAGCATCGCCATGATTAATAGCTATTATCTGATTATCTATCACAGCTGAATAACCCGTATAATAATCTTCAGAGGTAGGCAAAGAAGTCTTTTGAGTCCATGAATCAGTAACTGGATCATACATATACAGAAATCCAGAGATTATGACGAAAATTTTTTCGTCCACTAAATGCGCCTGCATATCCTCACCGTTAAGTGGTATATTTTTTTTAGTGCTCCAGTTGTCAGTAACTATATCGTAAACTTCTGTTGGACCATTGCCTATGCAGTAAATTTTGTTTTGATACACCGATATAGCAAAGTTAGCTCGTGGTGTAGGCATAGGCTTTAGAGTAACCCATGTATCAGTTTCAGGGTCATATCTCTCGTTT
>JAIRJY010000007.1 GCA_031260365.1 Nitrososphaerota archaeon
TAACACACACGCCATAAACTGGAACGGAACAAAGCGCCTATCTAGTTAAATGGTTATCGATAGAGTTTTGATACAGTCTGGGTAGCGGCAGGTATTCTGCTACATTTTTTATAAAACTATCAATGTAAACTAAAATTGCTATATACATAAAAGACTTATCCTTGAACCCACACTAATTATCGTGGATGATGAAACCTAGAGTCACAGAGTTAAAACAGTGATATTGACTCGACGGGCGAACTGACACACAAAAATAGACAACATCACATATTTTCACACATTTAGAAACAGCGACACACCAAATAAAAAAAATAGGTTAATGTTAATCCGCTGTACGGAATTTAACATTACATTTATAGAGGCAGATCTTTTTCTTTGAAAATCTTCACAGCTAATACATAAAGCACTACACCTATAATGACAAGAACCAAGAACTGAATCCCAAAGCTGCCACCTGACACAATAGCATTTGGATCATATAGAGTGTTCATTGAAAAATATTTAAGAAAATCCAAACCTTCGCCAAATCCACTCATCATTTGGAACAAATAAAAAGCAACAGGTATGCCTGCACCAAGTGCTAGAGAATTATTTGCTGAATTAAAGACACAAGAACAAAAGAAAGCAATTCCACTTGTAGCAAAAATTAAAAGAACAGCCCCAAGATTCAACGTAATGTACTCTTGGACGCTAAAATTCAAACCCTCATCAAGCATAAACTGTTTTGAAACAAGCTGAGCATTAATAACTCCAACAAAAGCTGCTTTCTGCATTTCAAGTGCCACTACTTCATTTGGTGCCGATGCCAAAACTTCTTCAGGCACCAAATCGGCAGCTATAGCCGCTGCAGCCAAAGCAGGTTCACTATTTTTTATTCTCGCCAAATTAGACGTTAATCCAGTAACACTCATATCAAGCACATCCGCAGCTGCCGTAATACCCGCTAGAACCTTTTGCTGAAATTCAGCCATTTCCCCAGGTGTCATCGTATTTTGACTTGTGTTACCAGTATCGCCGCCAATTTTTTGCTGAAGATATAATCTATAAACGTCTTCATCAATTTTCCTAGCTTCAGCACCTCTCGTAACAGCTTCAGAATTCTCAAGAATCATAGTCAAGTTACCAGCTACTGTAGCCTTATCCCACCCAAACTCTTTTGACACATCTTTAACATCCGCGGTATACGCATTACCAAAAACGTTTCCTTGAGTTACTTGAATTGTTGCAATCCCTACAAGGCTAACAACGAGAAACATGCATAAAACGGCAGTGATCAAATAAGTACCCTTCGTTGCCGCAACTGTCCGTCTCTTAATAGGTGTTGACAACGTATACGCCATCGAACCATTATCCACCTGTGCAGCAATCATACCATTTGCCGTAAGAACCACATAAATGACCGGCAACACAACAGCAAGCATACCATAAAAAGTGCCAGAAAGCATAGTATTTAACGTAATAGTACCAAGACCACTAATCGCGTCTCCGATTACATCGCCAAACGCGCTCATAATTGTGTCTACCAAACTATTAATTTTAATAGGATCAAAACGTGAAATAATTAAAACCGACATCGCACATAACGTTGCCGTAAAAATCAGCCACAATTTATAATTTGATTTGAAGGTTTGTTTAAAGATTGTTTTATTGAACATTGTTTTGTCTCTCCTTATATATACCATTAAAATATTTTTCAAGAGTGTACTTGATTTCAGATATGAACTTTATTTTATATCCTTTCAAAACGCCTAGAAAAGCGTTAACATCATTATCAGAAACATTGACAATCACTTGATTTTTTTCTGCCTGTTTTTCCTCAAAACTAAAATCCAAAGAGGTAAACCGTTTGTAATCAGACTTTGAGAGAAACTCTATTTTATATGACTTATTTTCGTTATGTCTTATCTCTTTTGTAGATTTAACGGCAAGAATTTTTCCGTCCTTAATGAGCGCGACTTTATCGCATGTATCCTCAACTTCATCAAACAAATGTGTAGACATAAAAATTGTTTTACCTTTTTTCTTTTCATCATTTAAAATATCTATGAATCTAACACGCATCAGCGGATCAAGCCCAGTTGTAGGTTCATCAAGAATCAGAATTTCGCGATCTCCCATAAGCGCAGCGACAATAGCAGTTTTTTGTTTCATACCTTTTGACATGCGATTTAATTTTGCAGTTGGATCAAGCTGAAGCTTCTTAACAACATATTTTGCATAAGACAAGTCTTTAACTCCAAGCAACTCTGCCTGACCTTTAAAAAAGTCAACGCCAGTAGGTACTTCAGGGAAAGCGATTTCTCCCGGTACATACCCAATAATTTTTTTTAGTTCAGCTGAATCATTCCAACAGTCAAGCCCATTTATAGTAGCACTACCAGTATCAGGTTTCAAAAAACCCATCAAATGACGTATTGTAGTGGTTTTTCCAGCACCATTTGTGCCAACAAACCCAAATACCTCACTTTTTCCGATTTCTAAATTGACATCAAAAATACCGCGTCCATCACCGTAATTTTTTGTCAACATTTTTAGTTCAATTAACGGCATTTACAATCTTACCTCCGTCCATAGCAGCATTTGTTTTTCTATTTTTGTCATAAAAACTCATGAAGTAATCTTCAAGAGTGAATTTAATTTCCGAAAAAAACTTTAAACTATAACCTGAGATCAGGTCTATAAACTCGTTGACATCCATATCATCGATGTGAATATTTACCTGATTTCTTTGCTCTTTTACCGACGCAATTTTATAAGGTAGATGAGCATTTTCGAATTTTGAATGATTTTTTTTGAATCTTTCAAACTCGTCTTTAGAACGGAACTCTATCTTAAAGGTCTTGATTTTGGTATTGCGTAAATCGTCTGCAACAAAAGTTGAAACAAGTTTCCCGTCCTTTATAATGGAAATTTTATCGCAAGTAGCATCCACTTCAGAAAATATATGAGATGACAAAAGGATTGTTTTACCACGTTTCTTTTCAGTTCTAACAAATTCGATAAAGATATCCTGCATAACTGGATCAAGCCCACTAGTAGGTTCATCAAGGACAAGTACAGCAGGGTCATGCATAAAAGCGGTCACTATAGCGAGTTTTCGCTTCATACCAAGTGACATCCGCTTTAATTCACCAGACGGCTCCAACTCGAAACGTTTGATTAGCTCTTTAGTGTATGTCATATCTGTCATTTTGCGCAAATCTGCCATCATTTTTATAAACTGTGTACCAGTGAGAGAGTCTGGAAGAGCAATTTCACCGGGTAGATACCCAAGATTTTTTTGTATCTCGTAATAATTTTTCCAACTGTCCAAACCATTCACAATGGTACGTCCTGCATGTGGGCGAGAAAACCCCATGATGTGACGAATAGCAGTAGTTTTTCCAGCACCATTCGGACCTAAAAATCCATATACTTCGCCTTTTTCAACATTAAAAGAAACATTAAAAACGCCACGTCCGTGTCCAAAATCCTTTGTTAAGTTTTCAACCTGTATAACTGGCATGCTTACTCCCCTATTTGATTTGTTTTAAAATATTTATTCTTCATTTTTTCTATGACTTTTTCGTTCACTTTTTCTAAGTTATTGATAATCTCGAATAAATGAGTTAGGTATTCTTCGCCTACAGAGTTAATATACTCTGTTAGGTAATCATCAACAATACTATCAAGAAGTTCAATGGCTTTACAACCCTTCTCTGTTACGGTAACGACAAGTTTACGACGGTCGTTTTTATCTAGATTTCTCACAAGATATCCTTTTTCCTCGAGAGTGCCAAGCATTTTGGAAACCCCTGACTTTGAAAGGCAGTTGTTATTTTTAAAATCTAGCAAACTGAAAGTATTCTCAGAAGCAGTTTTTGCGACATTGTGTAACAAAAAGAACTCAGACAGGTTAATGTTTAGCCCTACAGGATATATGTTATCCATTTCAGCTATTGCAAGTATACTATGTCGCTTAATTTTTAAGGCTAGCTGTACAAACTGTTCTTTTATTTGATTCATCTACGCTCAATCCACCTTATCAGTCTACTACTCAATAGTTGAGCAGTAAACGATTGAAAGGTGTTATTAATCATTTCGCTCTTCCAAAAAACAGATCTACACAGAAAACAAAACTTTACAACCATGAAACATAAAACACAGTAAACAACATACTTTTCCAAAATGCTCTATTAACAAGAAAATTTTTACACACACACTTTTTTTCCAAAAAAGACAAAAACACCATAAACAACATAACATATAAAATTTAATAGCGGAAAATTTATCAGTACAGCAAACATAAATAACAAAATAATTCATGAATAAAATTTAGGGCGAAATAATCGAGGTGAATCAAATGGTTGAAATGAAAATTGATGCTAACGAAATAAAAAGCAAAAGCGGCATGGTTCAAAAATATGCTGAATTCATTAAAGAGAAAACAAGTGCAGACGTATCAAATGAGGGTAACACTATTACAGTAAAAGGTGAAGGACCAGCAGTAGCTAAAAAATATTTACGTGTTTTAACTAAAAAGTTCTTACACAAATACGAGTTAATTGACACCTACCGCGTAATCGCCGATGAAGGCGAAAACACATTGCAAATAATAGAACGTAAAACATACGAAGAAGAAGAAGACTAAACACTTCTCTCCATTTTAGCAAACCACATTACTGAATCAACTTTTATTTTCCAAAAAAAAACAAACAAAAGAAGAAAAAAGTTACAGTTCGTTTATAAATTGTTTGTAAACCGGGTGATTTTTAAATCGTATAGTTGTTTCTGTTTTCTCTATAGTACCACTTGGCATACGCATAGAAATAGAGCTTACCGTTGCACCATCCCTGTTTAAACGCACACCATCAAGAAGCTCACCTTTAGTTACACCTGAAGCAACAAAAACTAACTCATTACCCTTAGCCAACTCATCCTCACGATAAGTTTTATCTACATCTACACCAGCCTGCTTCAAACGCTCCACACGAGCGACATCAAGCATTGGATTCCAAACTCTAACAAGCATCACACCACCCAAACACTTCACCGCCGCCGCCGCAATAGTAGCTTCAGGACCCGCACCAGCACCAATAAGCAAGTCAAAACCAGAGTTTGGCGTAGCCGCAACAATCGCACCTATAATATCACCATCAGGTATAAGAATAATTTTCACACCCAACATCCGCAGAACCTTTAAAATATCATTATGCCTATCACGATCCAACAGTATAACAGTAAACTTTTCCAAAGAAACATTTTTTGCCGCCGCAATAGTGCGCACAATCTCTTCAATACTCATATCCAAAGACAGTTTACCATTGCTATGATAGTCAGTAGCAACTTTA
This sequence comes from Nitrososphaerota archaeon, assembly GCA_031260365.1. Classification (GTDB taxonomy): domain Archaea; phylum Thermoproteota; class Bathyarchaeia; order Bathyarchaeales; family Bathycorpusculaceae; genus Bathycorpusculum. Next base: position 5,331 of record JAIRJY010000007.1, read on the forward strand.
AAGTAATAACCATCATCAGGTAAAACCTGAAAACATCCACGTGGAGCACATGCAATAGTAGATATAGAATCTTTTCTACCTTTGCTAGCTGCAGTAGTACCATCAACAGGGTCAACAACAAAATCTAACGCTGGACCATAGCCAGTACCAACTTTTTCTCGTCGCTCAAACGCCGGAGCATTATCTTTTGGTCCCTCACAACAAATAACTGCACCATCAATATCCATCTGATTTAAAACAGTCCGTGAAAACTCCACAGCCTTTGCATCAATTAAATCACAATCACCATGACCAACATGCAACACTCCACCTATAGCTCCTGCAACAGTAACTCTAGTTAAAGAGGGTGCTAAAGCTCTTAACGAAACCATATCATATTCTCCATTAACATAAATGCACTAAATTCCCAAACTTGATATTTATGGATTTGCACAAAAAAAGAAACTTTCCAGTCTAATACACAAAATACATGACACAAAACATGTAAGCTAAATGCAGTCTAAAAAAGCTGAAATACTAAAAATAGAAAAGAAGTCTGAAACCCAAATCAGCTATCTCGCATTTCCTGTGTTAAGAATTGGGCTTTGACGTATAGAGTCTTGTGATGCTCTCCTTGCTCCTCCAATCAAGCTTTTACTTGCTTGAGATTTTTACTTAGGAGGTGATCCGGCCGCAGGTTCCCCTACGGCCACCTTGTTACGACTTTTCCCCCCTCACGAAACTCAGATTCGATACCGCCATCAAAGACGGCACCTCACCCAAGAGTCGCTCGGGTGGAACGACGGGCGGTGTGTGCAAGGAGCAGGGACGTATTCACCGCGCGTTAGTGACACGCGATTACTAGGGATTCCATGTTCATGAGGGTGGGTTTCAACCCTCAATCCCAACTACGGCAGGCTTTCGAGATTACCTTCCCCTTTCGAGGTCGGAACCCATTGTACCTGCCATTGCAGCTCGCGTGTGGCCCGGGAGATTCGGGGCATACTGACCTGCCGTGGCCCGCTCCTTCCTCCACTTTATCAGTGGCGGTCTCCTCAGTGTGCCCAGCTCAAAGCTAGTAGCAACAGAGGATGCGGGTCTCGATCGTTGCCTGACTTAACAGGACACCTCACGGCACGAACTGGCGACGGCCATGCACCTCCTCTCAGCTCGTCTAGCAAGACCTTCAATCTGGCCTTCATACTGCTGTCGCTCCCGGTGAGATTTCCGGCGTTGACTCCAATTAAACCGCAAGCTTCACCCCTTGTGGTGCTCCCCCGCCAATTCCTTTAAGTTTCAATCTTGCGATCGTACTCCCCAGGCGGCAGGCTTAACAGTTTCCCTGCGGCACTAGAACGGCACGTGGCCGTCCAAACACCTAGCCTGCATCGTTTACAGCTGGGACTACCCGGGTATCTAATCCGGTTCGCTCCCCCAGCTTTCATCCCTCACCGTCGGGCGCGTTCTAGCAGACAGCCTTCGCCACTGGTGGTCTTCCCGGGATTATAGGATTTCACCCCTACCCCGGAAATACCGTCTGCCTCTCTCGTCCCCTAGCCAAGCAGTATCCCCCGCAATCCAACGATTAATTCGGTGGATTTAACAAAGGACTGACCTAGCCAGCTACGGATGCTTTAGGCCCAATAAACATCCACACCACTCGGAGAGCTGGTATTACCGCGGCGGCTGACACCAGACTTGCCCTCTCCTTATTCCCCTAGCGTTCTATACTAGGTAAAAGCCTTCCTCAGCGGAAGGCACTCGGGATAGCCCTGTCACACTTTCGTGTATTGCAAAGTTTTCGCGACTGCTGCGCCCCGTAGGGCCTGGGCCCTTGTCTCAGTGCCCATCTCCGGGCTCCCGCTCTCACGGCCCGCACCGGTAAAAGGCTTGGTGAGCCATTACCTCACCAACAACCTGATCGGTCGCGGCCTCATCCTTAGGCGATCTCACGAGCATAACGTGAGACTTTTTAAGCAAAGACTCATTCCAGAGTTCTTCACCTATCAAGAGTTAGCCCCAGTTTCCCGGGGTTGTTCTCGTCCTAAGGGCAGATTAGCCACGTGTTACTGAGCTGTATGCCGCGCCTCGTTTTAGCTGAAGCGCACGACTAGCATGTCTTAGTCCTATCCCGATAGCAGTGGGGTCCGGCAGGATCAACCGGAGTTATGACACTCCGTGCTGATTTCTGCGGATCAACATGTTTTTTGTGGTACGAATATTAATTAA
>JAIRJY010000009.1 GCA_031260365.1 Nitrososphaerota archaeon
GCAACTTGTTTTTTTACTGTTTCAAAAGCTAAAAGCGAAGAAGTTGTTACAATTAAAAATTCAGCTTTACCAATAAACCGTAACACATCAAACAGAATATCACCAATTCCAGGCGGCATGTCAATAATTAGGAAGTCCAAGTTGCCCCACTGTGTAACTGCTAAAAGCTCAATTAACACATTAGAAACGTCTGCACCACGTAAAGGCGCAGGGTTTTCGCCTACAAAATAAACAAGAGACATATACCTAATTCCACACACCAAAGATGGAACTATACCTTTGTCTTCTTGAGGAACCACAACGGGCGCATTTAAAATAACATGAGTAGATGGACTAGTGAAGTCTAAATCAAATAAGCCAACCGTGTAGCCGTCATTTTTAAGAACCAATGCTAACGTTGTCGAAATCAAGCTTTTTCCGACACCACCTTTACCGCTAGAAACAACAATGATACGCTTTACATTTGCAAGCCGCTTATCTATAACATTAACTCGAGGATCAAACATTCCCTATTTGACTCCTTGTATACTGTCAAACCAAATGCCACGTCCACTAACAATTTCAAAATCTGGACTACCACATTTTGGGCATTTAATAAAAGTGTGAGCCACTTCAGGCACAAAATGTATCGCTTCAATAGTTACGTCATCAAGTTTTTCTTTTTTAAATTGCCAACAGTTTCCACAGACTCGACATTTCAACTCAGCTTTAGCCCTAAAAAAACGGAATTTAGCATTTTTAAATAAATCTGACTTTATTTCGTTTATCGCAAACTTTAGAGTACCTAATTCAGCATTTTGAAGCTCACCCAATCGAATTGTCACTTGGGTAACCTCTCGTAGTTGCTCCATTTCAGCAATTTGCGCCGCCGTTGTTAATATAGCCTCAGCTAAAGCCCATTCATGCATAAACTAATTTTAAGTCTTAGAACAATTTAAAAATTATTGTGTCTAACATTATAATCTTTTCTAAATGTCTAATTACTCATCTGTTCGCTAATTTCATGCGAATTATAGAAGTTAACACTGTTTCAGTTTATACTAACAGCTAATTTAATCATGTAATACACAAAATTAGAGCAAGCGAAATAATTGCTATAAAAACCAACAGAGGTTATTACTAGAGAAAAAGTTATATGTAAACATTCAACTAAACATTATCTATGTCAACCAAAGTACGTTGTGCTCACATTTTAGTAAAAACTTTAACAGAAGCTCAAGCAATAAAAACGCGTATAGACAAAGGAGAAAACTTTTCTGAAATAGCCAAACAAGTATCTTTATGTCCTTCAGGTAAAAAAGGTGGAGATCTTGGCACTTTTGGAAGAGGTCAAATGGTAAAACCTTTTGAAACCGCTGCGTTCCAACTTGAAAAAGGTCAAATTTCTGATCCAGTCAAAACAGAATTTGGATACCATATAGTCAAACGTATAGACTAAAAACAATTTTTAACTATAAACAACTAATATGCAATTTAATTGCTCCAGGCTAACTAACGATTTAATGTGAGACACGAGAATTGAGAATAAACTTGTTACAGCAAAAAAATAATAAAAAGTTAGTAACATGTCTAGTCTTCCTTGTTGGGTTTATATTGTTTTCAATTTTTAGAACAGATTTTCAATCAATAGATAAGACAGTTAATCTGTGGGCAACAATTATCCATACAGATACAGCGACAGTTCTTGCAAAAGGTATCCATTATGCTTTTGACACAATAGTAACAGCAGTAGCATCAGCAGCAATAGCAGGTTTTCTGTTTATGAAAGGTCGTAAAATTCAAAGTGTATTACTTATAGCAGCTGTAGGAGGAAACGCGTTGTTTGTTGCAGCTATTAAGACTATCACACAAGTTATTAGACCTGAAAATCAGTTATTACATGATTCAAGTTTTGCATATCCCAGCGGTCACTGTGCGAGTACAATAATTTTTGTTGGTTTATTAACGTATTATGCTTGGGTAAAATGTGGAAATAGTCAACACATAAAAGTGGCAGCTGTAAGCATTTTTAGTTTAGTAACTATTTTTGTAAGTTTTGACAGAATTTATCTTAATATCCACTGGTTGAGTGATGTCATAGGTGGGTGCCTGTTTGGCGCGTTTTGGCTGTCGTTTTACATAATATTATATGAACACCTAAAACGTGCTGACAGTACTGAAACACAAAGTTTACAACAATTTTAATAATCATTCACAAAGAACCAAGTTAATGAAAAAAGATTGTTGGGTAATAACCATTCTTATGCAGCGTTTTATATCAGAATACGCTGTGATAATACAGGTTTGATATATTAGAAGGCATCAACAATACGGTCACAGGCTTCTTGTATACGTTCTTTAGGTTGTGTGAAAGTGATGCGTATATATCCTTCTCCGTGCTTACCAAAGCCAACGCCTGGAGTAACAGCAACGCCTGCGTCAAGTAGTTTAGCTGCAAACTTTATTGAGTCACCCTTGCAATTAACCCATACATAAAAGGTTGCTTTTGGAGCTTTACATGGATAACCGATTTTTGTTAATGTATTTACAAGGAGGTCTCGGCGTTCTTGGAGAATTTTGTTGTTTTTACGTAAAAATTCTGGTGGTTCACAGTTTTTATATGTATTTAGTGCAGTTGCCGCAGTTTTTTGGGTGTAAACTGGTGGTCCGGAGTCTATTTGTGATTTGATTTTTGTTAGTCCTGTAATGAGCTTTTTGTTGCCAACGGCGAAAGCTATACGGTCACCTGTCATGTTGAAAGTTTTTGATAGCGAGTTGAATTCTATTGCCACTTCTTCGGCTCCTGGAATTTCAAGTATACTTGGAGCTCGGTAGTTGTCGTATGTGATTTCTGAGTATGCGTTGTCATAGCAGAGGATTACGTTATTGTCTTTAGCGAAATCGACAGCTTGTTTTAGGAAAACTTTGTCAATGGTTGCAGCAGTGGGATTGTTTGGATAGTTTAGAAACATCATACGTACATTTTCAGGGTTAATATCATCTAGGTGTGGTTGGAAATTGTTGTTTTCAAGTAAAGGAAAAGGTATAGCGACTGCGTCACAAAGGATAGAGCTTCCGTTTGCATACACTGGGTAAGCTGGGTCAGGCACGAGTACTTTGTCGCCAGGGTTAACAAATGCGCGTGCGATGTTTGCGAGACCTTCTTTAGAACCTAATAGAGCAATTACTTGATCATGTGTCACATCTACATTGAAGCGATTTTTGTACCAAACAGTTACAGCTTCTCTAAAAACTGGTTCACCCTGACTAAAAGAGTAATTATGATTTTTCAAGTCAGAACTTTCTTTTGCAAGTGCTTCAACCACAAAATCCGGTGGAGGTAAATCAGGGTCGCCGATACTTAGAGAAATTAAGTCAATTCCTTGAGATATCTTTTCTTTTTGGATTTTTTCCATTTCAGCAAATAAGTACGGTGGTAACCGTTTAACTCTTTCAGCATATTCAAAAGCCATTTTAATTCTCTCCAGGTAGAAAACCTTGATAAATTTTTTCAACAACACCACTTAGAAACACATGTTTATCAACTTCAACATGCAAATCTCCGCCTAATACGTGAACAGTAACGTTACTATCAACTTTGCCAAGTTTATTTGCAGCAGCAACAGCTGCACATGTACCAGTACCACATGCAAGAGTTTCACCACAACCACGCTCCCAAACACGCACCTTAAGTTCATCTTTTTTTATAACTTGCACAAAAACGACATTAACACGTTTAGGAAACACTTCATGATTCTCCACAAAAGGTCCAATACAATCAACAGGAATTTTGTCGACATTTTCAACAAATATAACACAATGAGGATTACCCATAGACAAACAGGTTACGCTAAAAATTTCTTCGCCAACAAGCAAATCACAATCGATACATTCACTTTTATCACCACCTCCAGTCATTGGTAGAGAGGATCTCGTCCAATTAGGTGTACCCATATCAACTTTAACGGTCATAACCTCCTTACCACTAAGAGTTAACCATACACTCTTTATACCGGAAAGAGTTTCAACTTTAAACGCAGGCTTCTTAATGACACCGACTTCATAACAATATTTACTAAAACAACGGATACCATTGCCACACATTTCAGCTTCGCTACCATCAAGATTGAATATTCGCATTTTCACATCAGCTAATTTTGAGTTACAAACAAGCAATAGTCCGTCAGCACCAACTGAAAAACGACGTGTACAGAGTTTTTTAGCTAAATTAGAGGCATCTTTGTCACCTAATTTTTCGTCTCGGTTATCTATGATTATGTAATCATTTCCTAATCCTTGCATTTTCCAAAACTGCATTTACTCACCTTGTAAAGCTACCCGTTGACTTGTCAGCAAATCTTGAAATTGTTCTCGCTCTCTAATTAATACAGGTTTTCCTTGTCGCATCATAACCTCTGCTGCGCGTGGTCGAGAATTATATTGAGAACTCATGCTAAAACCGTAAGCACCAGCATTGAGAACCGCTAAAACGTCACCCTCAACTACCGGAGGTAGCTCGCGATCTTTAGCTAAAACATCACCTGATTCACAAAGTGGTCCAACAACATCAAAAATACCAGAATCTTTTAAATTTAATTTATTTGCCACTAAAATATGATGGTAAGAACCATACATCGCAGGACGTATCAATGTATTAAACCCAGAATCTACACCTACAAATTTGCGATGAGAAGTAACTTTCACCATGTTAACAGTAGTTAACAAAATGCCAGCATCACAAACAAGATATCTACCAGGTTCAACACATAAAAACGGTTTACCCAACTTGTACGCCTTAACTTTAGACTTAAACAGTGAAACTACTTTAGAAACAAATTCAGATAAATCAAAAGGCTCATCATCAGGACGATAAGAAACACCAAATCCCCCACCTAAATCAATAAAATCAAAAGTTATATCCAACTCATCATGAACACGCTTAGCAATATCTAAAAATCTTTTCACAGCCTGGACATAAGAATCAATTTTTGAAATACCTGAGCCTATATGCATATGAATCCCAAAATGTTCAACACGTGCCTTCTTTGCGTCTGCATATACTTTTAAAATATCTTCTTCGTCACAAATACCAAACTTTACATTCGGTCCAGCAGTGATGCAGTGATCATGATGACCATCACCAACTTCAGGGTTAACACGCACAGAAATCGTGGAAGGAACAACAATTTTTAACAAATGTTCAAGTTCACTCTGACAGTCAATATTTATTGTAACACCTAAATCAGCAAGAAATTTAAGCTCATCAGGTCTAACACTAATTCCTGTGAAAAGAATACGATCGGGGGTAAAACCACTGCTTAACCCCATAAAAACCTCACCAGGACTTACAGCATCAAGATATGCTCCTTCTGATTGAAGAAGCTTTAACAACGTCAAATTAGTGTTAGCCTTACAGGCGTAATAAATCCGCACATCCTTATATTTATCCACTATTGCATCATATAATCTGTTATAGTTTTCACGAACACGCTTCTCACTTAACACATAAAGGGGAGTATCATATTTTTGAGCTAATTCCACAACTGAAAAACCGTCAAAGTACAAATTACCTTTACGGTTCTCTAAAGGTTCACAAAGTTTACGTTTAACCATAATTTTACACCAAACTAAATTACTAGTAAGAAAGATAGAAAATTAAGCTAAGCCTTTAGACACATAGAACTCAGCACTTAAAATACCACCACCAGCAGCACCTCTAATTGTATTATGACCCAAACACATGTACTTAAACGTCATAATTGGATCTTTACGTATTCTACCAACCACAACGCT
>JAIRJY010000136.1 GCA_031260365.1 Nitrososphaerota archaeon
GGCGATATAATACACCGCCGTACCTTGACACTGGAGAAGAAATCTACAACCAACTAAAAACCTCCTATGAGTGCGGAGCAAAATATTTTATACTGTTTAACTTTTACGAGGAAGGATACTCAAATCCTTATGGCACACTCAGAGAAGAGCATTTTAATGCTTTAAAACGTTTTTGGCATGATGTCGTCCAAAACACTAATGTTACTCATAACGGAATTACAGTTGATACAGTACTAGTTTTACCCAGAAACTTTGGCGGAGGCTTACGATGGCGTGAAGACATTGTATGGGGTGTTTTTAAAGCTGACGAAACCTCAGGCAAAATTTGGGACTTAACACAATCCACCTTAAACACACACAACTATGCACTTAACATAGTATACGATGACCCCGCTTACCCACTAACACCCGAATATAAAAACATCATAAAATTTCAGGAATAAGCATATAACAAACAATTAACTTACCAAATTTACACCGAAAGTGAGTTTTTTGTTTTGTTCTTTATTTGGTTATTTAGGATCACGTTTTTCTTTTTGAAGTAGTACAAAGTGATTCCTATGATGCTTACAATTAGTTCTGTTGTTGGGAATACTAGCCAGATTCCTATCATGCCACCTATTGTGGATAGTAAAAATGCCATCGGAATTATTATTAGAAATCCGCGTAATGCGGTGATTATGTGTGCGGGGCGTGCGTGTTCTGTTGAGGTGAAGTAGATAGATAATATGATGTTTAGTCCAGTAAATAGACATGTTATGAAGTATATTTTCAGTCCTGTTGTGGCAGTGTTTTGCAGTAGTATGTTTTGTTCGTAATTGAAGGCATTTACAAGGGGTGTTGCGTTGAAAAATATGCATATGTAAATTATTCCGGATATAATTGTCATTGTTATTATGGCATATCGTAAAATTGTTTTAACATTTGTATGGTTGTTTGTTCCATAGTTGCTGCTTATTAGAGGTTGTATTCCTTGTGCGATGCCTGTGTATATGGCTATCACCACTAATGATAAGTTTGCGATAATACCATATGCTGCAACACCGACATTTCCCTGCAAATTCAGTATTATCATGTTAAATACAATCATAATAACACCCGAAGATGTCTCGGTAATCAAGGATGGTAATCCGTTTGAAATAATATCTTTACTAATTAATCGTCCAAAAATGTTTTTTACAAAGTGAAAATTGTTTTTCTTTCTAAGGAAAAAAGAAGATATAACAAGTAGACTAACTATTTGTGCAATGCCAGATGCAAAAGCAGCACCAAAAAAACCCATTTTGAGGGAAAAAATAAAAACATAATCTAACAGGACATTTGAAAAACTACCTGTTATCATAGCAAACATAGCTAATTGTGGTGCTCCATCATTTCGTATAAAACATAAAAACACATTGTTTAGCATAATTAAGGGGGCAAACAAAAGAAGTACCCGTAAATATGTGGTGCCCATCTGTAAAACTGTTTCATCAGCACCCAATATTTGCGTAACTGATTCAGAGAAAAAAATACCAATTACACAGAAAACAGTAGCTAAACAAAGAGCAAGAAAGACAGTATTGGTAAACACACGATTAGCACTACTCTTTTCGTTTTGGCTTCTTAAAATAGAGTATTTTGTAGCACCACCAATACCAAATAACAAGCCGCTCCCATAAATGAAACTATAAATTGGAATTACAAGATTCAAAGCAGTTAAGCCATTTGCTCCAAACCCTTTTGAAACAAAAAAAGTGTCTGCCAAAATATAACAAGATAAACACAGCATGCCAAGTACATTAAAGAATGAATATTTCGCGAACATCTTAAAGCATGACATATTTCCCGCAAAGCAACATCATCATAAAATAAAAAAGTATCCTTTAGCCACTAAACAATACAACACAAACAGATAAAGAAAAAAAGACAGACAAAAAACCATATACAATGAAGACCAAAAAAGGTAGTACATTATTTTTCAACATCGTTTAACTTTTTACAAAAAAACAAGAACAAAATAAGTAGAACAACAAACATTGCAATATCCACATCAAATAATGGATTCTAATACAGCTACTAGGTAAGAATGTTAAAGAATAATAGAAAAAGAGGTTACAGATATATTCAAAAATAACCAAAATACGTTAAGAAAGTTTTTTGTGTTCATTGTAATTCACGATAATTTAAAACATGAAACAGCAGCATCTTTAACTCAACTGTTCTTGCTACAAAACAATCTGCAAACTAGTGCCAAAGAACATTTGCTTTTACAGAAAAGCCTTAGTTGATAAATATACAATAGTTAGGAATATAGAAAAAGAGGTTAAATTGTCGTTGTTGCTGGTTTTGTTAGTTTTTTCTTATAGACAACTATTACAATTCCGAGTACTACAAGTATAAACAGAACAATTACCAGTAAGATTTTATAGTCAATTCTTGACCATGGAGTTGGTGTTGTAGAAGCCACAGGTAAAGTAAATCCAGGGATTTCCCAGCCATCAACACCAGAAACAGACGCAATTTTCCAAGTGAGCCTCGTTGTAACGTAAGGTGCTATTGTAGCTTCAACTTGGTCAACTTGCTCCACAAGAATACCTGTTGCTTTATCAAAGTACAAGTCCCTTGTTGCCTTATAACCATCTTCAGGGTTATAATCAGCTATACGAACATGATTAGTTATCCTAGCACCACTTTCATAGTTTCTTGTTGCTGTATCCAATATTGTTAAAGTATCTTCGCCATCAGGATGAATTCTGTCACCTACAGTAAGATTAGCACCTATTATACCCACAAAACCATAACCTACGCCTGTATAGAGATTAGTGCCGCCTCTATCCAAATCAGCTGTTCCATCAATATAGTAACACATAGTAACCGTGTCAACGCTTGTAGCATTTACACTACTGATACTAACTTGGATACACGACGTTTGATTAACTACAAGAAGATCTAGAGGAACGGAATATGAATCATCAGTTGATGAACAGTAACTAGAGACATAATAAAAAAAAGTCATACCGCCCGTAAGTCCTGAATTAATTGTTTGAGCTTGACTGACCCCAGCAAATGCTAAAGTCACAATACACAAAATTACGCTAACTGCAAGTAATCTACTATTCAATTTAACACCTACATCATAGTCAATCATCAAGTTTACTTTTAAAGTTATGCCCAAATTAAATATTTGACATTATTCACTTTTTGACACATATACATTTAGGTATCATCTCTATAATACAGTAATGAAAACAAAAAGTATAGTAAAATATATGACTTGTTCATACAAAAGAAACACAAAAAAAGTCTGGTTCGCAAAAAACTGGTGATATATATGTATACGTGGACACTCGCCTAGTTTTTAATGTTTATGAGTCACCGTGAATTGACGTTGAAACAAACGTTTAAAAACTTAAACGCAATCTATCTTAGTTGTGGATAATTTGGTAAATCTTCGAGGAAGAAAATCCAACGAAAATAAGATAGTTCAAACGCTTGTTGTCCTGCTCCAAAACACCACGTGGAGATGTGGTAGACTTGAACGGTCCATTGTCCAACATCTCTATAGACGGCACGTAACTTTTAGAAGTCCCTCAGCAACAATCAAAGAACTTATGGTCAACTTGAACATCACAGCTGAAAAGAAAGAAGAATATCTTGACGCACTCAAAAGACTAGAAAAAAGAAACATTATAAAAACAATGCCACTACAAACCCCTACAATATAACCGCTTAACGTTTTGTCCAATCAACGCATTCACCTAGTTAAAAATAAGAAATGCACAGCTAAAATGAGATAATTATTTGATTGATATTTACGTGTTTAAGAAGAAAAATATGTGTATAATAAGAAAGAGTTAAAAACTTGTTTTAGAAGCCTTTGTTATCGATTATATAAAGTGGAACAATGAGTAACTATAAATTGGCAAATCCGGCACCGTTGGGTTTACTAGCGTTTGGTTTGACGACAATTCTTTTAAATCTGCATAACACAGGTTTTTTCGCCCTAAACAGTATGATACTTGCAATGGGTATAACTTATGGTGGCTTAGCACAAGTAATTGCTGGAATCATGGAATACCGTAAAGGTAACACTTTTGGTACTGTAGCGTTTTCGTCATATGGATTTTTCTGGTTGTCACTTGTAATACTGATTCTTATGCCAAACATGTCATTTTTTGGAGCGGTAACACCCTCAGATAACATTGCCATGGCTGCATATTTTGCGATATGGGGTGTTTTAACATTGGGGATGTTCTTTGGAACATTAAAGACAAATAGATGCCTTCAATTTGTGTTTGCAAGTTTGGCTGTATTATTCTTTATGTTAACAACAAGAGAATTACTAGGTAATCCAGTATGGTTTAACACGATAACAGGTATAGAAGGAATTATCTGCGGTGCAAGTGCTGTATATCTTGGGCTAGCTGAAGTTATCAACGAATCTAACAAAAAAACTATACTACCAATCTGCCCAGTAAAAGAAGAACCATAACACAGCAACTAGTCGCAAACGTAAAAGAAACAGCAACAAACTCTTTCTTATTTTTTTAGTTTAGCATAATTTTTGAAAAAGTGAAAATGAAAGATTGTTCTAGTTTTTGGAAAAACCGTTTATTGTTTTTCGTTGAATAATTTTTTGATTACGCTGAGTCTTGCTTTTTGTGCGAGCACATCACTTGTTACTACTGTTAATGCTTCTTCGGGACACCATTTAACGCATTGAGGACCTTCTGGTTTATCTTTGCATAGATCACATGTATAGACTGTTTTTGTTTCTGGGTGGAGCATCATTGCACCATAGTCGCAGGCTTCTATGCACCAGCCACAGCCGTTACATTTGTCTTTGTCTATTAATATTGCACCATTTTCTTTTGATTGCGATAGTGCATTTCTTGGGCAGGCAGAAACACATGCGGGTTCTTCACAGAGGCGACATGTTACTGCCATGTTAGCCACTTGGTTAACGCGAACTGCACGTATTCGCGATTTTATAGGGTTGAAAACTCTTTCTTTACCAAATGAGCAAGCGTATTCACATATTTGACAACCTACACATTTTTCAGGATCAGCAGATACGAATTTTCGATTATGAACACTTACCATTTTTGTTTTAATCCTCCTCTTCTTCACCTTGTTTTCTGACTACGTTTTCGTATTCTTGAAGTTCGAGTTGTTGGAGCGTCTTTTTTGTTGGTATACCTTTTAGAGTCCAACCGCGTGATTTGTAGTAGTCATCAAGCATTAGATTAAGCTCTTCGGATGTTACTACAGAGCCTTTTGCAGAGCAAATATCTGTTATTGGCTGGTTTAAGACTTTCCATGGAAGAGTATCGTCTTTGCGGTTTAGACCTTCGCGGATGTTTATTATTCTTGCAAGAGTTTCTATTCGTTGCCCTGCAAGTT
>JAIRJY010000186.1 GCA_031260365.1 Nitrososphaerota archaeon
AAAAAGGTTGGAGGAAGACATCTTCTGTTCTCCTAACTCTTTTAATACCCTTCAGTGCTGCGCTCAGCTCTTGACACTGCAGGTGCTGCTGATGGCATTCCTGGTGGTAGATCTGGGAATTTGTCTTTGATTTTCTGGTCTGCAACTGTCGCAGCTTCTGTTAGAATCTTTGCTGCATCTTCGTTTACTGCATCAAAGTTAAGTGTCATTCCACTACCTTGACCTGCTTCTATCATGATTCCGCTGAGCATGTTTCCGATTTCACCTAATTCGCCTTCAGCTTCAGGGAACACACTGCATAGCCCACCGCGGACTGAGCGTAATACACCTACAGCTGGACCTAATGTTGATACGACATCACCTAGTTCAGATGCTGTGCGTAATCGTAAGGTGATTTGTTCGAGAGCAAGTTTTGCGTTCATGATTAACTTTGACATTTTGCGTACTTCAGCTAATTCGTTTGCGAAAACGTTGGCGCGTGCACTGTCGTGTTTTGTATATGCGTCAACAATTTTCGTAAATATTGCACGATCTCTTTGCATAAATCGTTCATTAGCTTGATCCAGTTTTTGGACTTGAAGATCAATACGTCTTGTTGCAAAATCTAATCTTGGTTTTAATGGTACCGGTGGTTTCACCGCATCTTTTATTCTATCTGTAAACGGAGTTTCATCGCGTCTATTATTATCCCATTTCTTTGCGAACCTTTCTGACAATTAATTTTACCTCCTATCACATCGAACAGCACTATCGCAAATTAACTTTACACATATGTACATATATACGTCCATATGTGAGGTTATTCAAATAGTCCATGAACATCAACACAATTTAATAAAAACAACACATCATACTATTGTTAATTTTACAAAAACATGTAAGTCACATTAAAAAGATACCAAATGCATCTAACACTAAAAGGTGAAAAAATGGATCAAAGAATAAAAATCTTCGGAGTAATCGCCATCGTAGGCTTCATCGCAGGCATAATCGCCATGCTCGCACTAAATCATCTAGTTCCATGGCTAAAAGAAGTTTTACCATCACTTAGCAGTCTTACAGATTACCTACTCGCAGGCGTCTTAGGTGCTATACTAGCAATTGTACTCATCTTCGTCTGGGTTCGCATAACCGGAAAAAGAGATAGCCACTACTAACCAACCTTCTCCACCCACTTTTATACTTCTAAAACCCTTATTTATCATAATCACCAACAATCTTAAACAAAAAATAAAACGTTCAACCATAACATTTCAAGTTGGTCCTCTAAATGTCAAATAATCTTTTGATTAAACGCCTTAAAACATATCTAATAAATACCGTAATCGCAAAAAACACTTTAGCTTAAATTTCAATTTAACTTGCGACAAATACAACTACTACTAAAAACAACAATTTCACAAGAAATCCACTAGCCACAGTCACAAAAAATCAACTAATTTTGGACTCGGTAGCGGAAAAAGACTTCACAAGCATCCGGCTTAAATTCCCCGCCTTCAGCCTCATCGTACCTCGATTTCCTCATCGTCCAAGTTTATAATGTAATCAACAACTTATTTACACTTTCGCAAAATATTTGTAGAGTACATATGTAAACTCTAAGCAAACAAATTCTTACGCACAAATAAGCTATATATCATTTACATCAATAGCCGACACATCAGGTTGGCATCATCTTTGAAAGTGATACCACACATATCAGTTGAATACGCTGTGCAGGATATGTATACATTAATAAACCTTATAGATATGCAACATAGTTTGACGGATTTAACGGCACAGAAGTCATCCAACAACTATTAATATCCGGTTGATCAGCAATGTAAAGAAATTTGGAGCGTTTTTACTTATATGGAGATAACGCTATTGTTTGAATTTGAGTAAAGACATCAGGTGTTGTCAGGTTTTTCCACAATTTTAAAGAAGTGTCAACCATTGTGTCACATTTACAAACCACTTTTGTTCTACATGTAAAATGCCCTAAATAATGACGGGTATTACACTATTCTACTCAATATCAACAGTACGCAACTTGCCAATAATGTGGCAATCTTGGGGCAGCACCTTAGCAAAAGCAGCCCAATCATCAGTGTAAAAAACGCAATTCTTCAGATGTTTAACTTTGTTGTAGAGCAGTTGAAAGGTTTCAGTATCACGGTTACCAGGCACACATCCACAACTCGCCGCTTGCCACGATCAACGGCTTTAAGAATCCCAAACTTGTTTTTTTTGAACCAACAAAAAACCATAGCTCATCAAAATTCATCTCCATAATCTCGCCATATCTACAACTACTAGTTCTTCTATGTTTAACCATGCTTCGCAAATCCAGCGATAAAAAGAACACTATCACAACCAACTATTTTTACCCAGCACACCATACGAACTCTTTACCCAGAGAGTAAAACAATACACATAACGCCTTTAAAGCAACAATTAATTCACTTGTCCACTATCCCCAACTACAAAAAAATAACTACACGACCGGCATTTATAACGCTGTTTCCCACGAACAAACTCACTCTTAACAACCCTCTCAAACCCAACAACTCTTACACACAACCATAAACAAAACCCGCAACAAACACACTCACCACATAAATGTATAGCTAACAATTAACACTCTCAAAAAAGGAGAGAATGTTTCACGTTTAGGGAGATAGCAGTGTTAGTAGTCTTTACGCGAGAGGGTAAGCAGATGGAAATGGTGAAATGCACGAAATATTTGTCAGAAAGAAACATTAAAAAAGACAAAGTTATGAAAAAACGATTTTATTGCTCCATATGTAAGAATTCTTCAAAAAAGAAAGATATGAAATATGGCAATATATCCTAATTTTTTTGTTAAATAAGGGCGTTTGTAGTTACACTGTTTGTTTTTACCCTGTTTTTAGACACATAAAACGCACCTAGCGCAGCAAAACAAGACAAACATGCAGCAAACCCGCCCAAAGCATATTCAGGCACAACAAATTTGGGACCTACCCCTTGATGCTTCGCTTCAGAGATAAACGCGCCTACTGGACCACTATTAGGGGTTAACTCAATCGTGCTTAGACCATAAATAATGTTCCAATTAAAAGGAGTTACTATAACCCAACCAGTTTGACCAGTCGCAGGGTTTTCGGATAGTTCATCATATAGTGTGTCCCAAAGAAGCCCATCATGCCCATTCTCAGTGCTGAAAGTTACTGTCATAGCAAACACTTCGTTTACAGTCCCAGTATATATAAGGTACCATATTGTTGGG
>JAIRJY010000199.1 GCA_031260365.1 Nitrososphaerota archaeon
TGATGAAATAAATGCACGCTCTGTAACATAACGATGACGCCTTGAAGCCCGTTCCCAACGAAGTTTTGAAGCTTCGTGAACACCCATAGCTGGATCATCACCAGTTTCCGGAACGGACATTATCATATCACATTCTTTTACTATATCCAAATTTTCATAGACAATATTTTTTCCAAAATCCTCTCGATACTCGTAAACATATTTACTGTTAAACTGCGAATCTGGTCTTGCAAAATAGGCATATTCAAAAGAACAAAATGCATGCTTTGTTTTCTCAATGATCCGCTGTCGAATAAAACCCTCTTTTGTGGCAATCACAAGCTCTCCTGGGTATAATTCAAAATCGAATTCAAAACTGTTCATATCTAAGCTGACGGTTTCTGATGAAAAAGCAAATGTTTGTTTATCTGGGCTGTGTCCTGCACATAAAGGTTTTATCCCATGTGGATCTTTAAAAGCAAAAAAAGTTCCATCACCTAATATACCTGTTACTGAAAATGCGCCATCTAAATCCTCCATAACCTCTCGAACAGCACCAACTAAATCTTTTCCTTGTTTAAAACCCAAAAGCAACTTATAATAAACTATGCTAGCATCACAGTTATAGACAAAAGCTTTAAAATTATTACTTAACTCTGCTTTTAGTTCTTCAGTACTGATGATGCTGCCGTTAAATGATATCGCAAGTTTAATTTCATCTGAAATACTTGTAATTGGTTGTGTTTCCTGCATTATGGATGTCTCATCACTTTTTCCCGAAGTGGTATACATAACATTCCCAATTCCAATAGCACCTGGAAGCTTCTCAAGCCACTCATTAATTGCTTCCGTTTTAATTTTCGGCACTAAATCTAACTTTTTATGAATAAAAAACTGACCTTGGTTGTAAGTTAAAAAACCATGTGACTGGTGTCCTCTATGATTCTGCGCACGCAGCCCCCAATAAATATATGGAAAAACTGTCTGATTATTGAAATTTTTTACACCAAATATACCGCAGCCTATGTCTGGTCCCTCTTTATAGTGAAAACAACTGGAAATGAAAAGAGGTTTATCTGCTTTTAGTACAAATTTCGCTAAAATCATTATACTTTAACATAACACTACCCCATGATATTTGATGTTTATCAAATTTTTGTTACACATATCTTTTTACAGTGAAATTGTGGAATGCTTATGACAAACAGTAAACAAAAAATGTCATGTATTCAAAATATGTGGAAATTGTTTACACTATTACCTATACTTGATTTGTGTTTAAAATGTTACAATGCTATTTATAGTCTGATAAATCATTAATTTAGTGTTTCATGTATAGGGACAATGTTATGTTGACTACCGCACAAGCAGAAGAAATGCTAAAAACTCTTAAACTAACAATAGCTGTGCCTAGTCTTATTAAAGCAAAAAGTGATCCCTTCGAAACTCTTATTGTCACAATTATCTCACAAAATACAGCCGACAAAAATACCCAAACCGCATTCGAACGACTAAAACAACGTTACCCAATTACTCCTGAATCACTCACAGAAGCTAATACTGCGCAAATCGAAGAATGCATAAAACCTGCAGGACTCTATAAGAATAAAACATGTGCAATTCAAACAGCCTCAAAGGCAATCCGAGAAAAGTATGGCGGTTCTCTAAATGTACTTTTAGCTTTACCCCTCGAAGAAGCAAGAAAAACTCTTATAGGCATGTCTGGTGTTGGACCTAAAACAGCGGATGTTGTATTACTTTTCTCTGCTCAAAAACCAACTATACCTGTAGATACTCATGTTAACCGTGTTTCTAAACGTCTGGGTATTGCCCCTAAAGCAGGTGGTTATGAAGCTGTTCGCTTAAGTCTACAAGAACTGTTTGTTGAAAACGATTATTTGTTTGTTCATCAACTTTTAATTGGACACGGGCGACAATTTTGCAAAGCTAAAAAACCCCTCTGTAATAGTTGTCCCATTAATATTTACTGTGACACAAAGGGGGCATTTTAAATGGTTGTCGTACTTCCTCCACAAGTAATGGAGTACTTCCCCTACCCTGAAGTGCGTATCTATCAGGATCAATTTATAAACACAATTTACAGTGCTGTAAACGCTAGGCAATCCGTGCTAATTGAAGGTAGTAATGGCTTAGGCAAAACTATATCCGCTCTTTCTGCATGTTTACCAGTGGCTATTGAGAAAAAACTCAAAATTCTCTATGTTGCACGAACACATCGGCAACATGAACGTGTTATTGACGAGTTACGTATGATATACAAAAAACGCCCAATTAGTGGTATATCTATTAAAGGACGTAACGAAATGTGCCTTAACGCGTTTGCTGCTAATGGTGCTTTTGACTCCAAATCACTTATGGAAATGTGTGATCTTCTAAAAGCTAAAGGACGTTGTCCTTACTACAAAAATGTAGATCTACAAACTTATGATTATCTTCAACTGGTTAAACAGTTGGCAACAAAACCTTATACGGCAACTGAAATTCAGCAGGTTTGTAAAAAGAAAGAAATATGTCCATATGAGCTTGTTAAAGCATCATTACCGGATACAAAAGTTATAGCTTTAAGTTATCTTTATGCTTTTGACCCATTGATTCGAACGGCTTTCTTAAAACATATAAACACTGATCTCTCAAAAATTATTCTTATAGTTGATGAAGCACATAACTTACCTGAAACTGCTGTTGATATCTCCAGTAGTAATCTATCACTATTTGTTCTACGACAAGCCGAACTGGAAGCTAACCATTATGGCAATAAGGACATAGAGCATTTTGCTCATTTCTTCCGAGAAGAAATAGAAAAGTTAACAGAAAACATCAATCGCGAAGAAATAATCAACGCAGACAAAATAATCGATATAATCAAAAAATGCGGTATTTCTAACCCGCGTAGTTTCTTTGAGAATATGCACGAGGTCGGTGCTGGAATCAGACGTAGTATGCTTGCAGAAGGAAAAAACCCTCGTAGTTACGTGAATTCAATGTCAGATTTTTTGTTATACTGGCTTACAACTTGTGATGATACTTCATATATTAATGTCGCCTGCCGATACTACACTGAAAAAAACCAAAAAACTGCAAAACTCGAGTTAGTCGCTTTAGACCCATCAAAAATTACCGAACCAGTATTTTCTGCAACATATGCCAATGTTGTTATGTCCGGTACTCTACAACCATTTGATG
>JAIRJY010000006.1 GCA_031260365.1 Nitrososphaerota archaeon
AAAAATCATAACAAGCTATCCAGTATTTATAGAAGCAAGCAAAAAACCAGTTGCACAAGCAGAACACACTATTTTAATAAAAGAAAACGGATGCGAAGTTTTAACATAAAAATCAATAAAGAAAAAGAAGTCTAGACAGCAAACGTCTTTTCTTTTTCTTTTATTTCTTTATATGCACCTGTTATCATCTGTTTATGTTCGGGACATTTTGGGCAAGTAGCCAGTTCTTTAAATACATAGTCGCCACGTTGGAAATCGCGGGTTGTTTTTGTGCCACAGTTTTTGCATTCGATAAATGTCATAACTTTGGGGGCTTCAATTTTTAGTGAAGCAGCAGTTCGTTTAGTTTGGTAAAAAACCACGCATGATATAACTAATGCAAAAGTACCTATGATTATCAGAAAGCCTGCTAACATAGTGTTATCTAACATGTATGCGTAAACTGCACTAAATAATGCTACAACAGCTAGCCCTAGTACTATCAGTACTATAAACATTAGGTAAGTTGAAAACTTGTTTGAAGATTGTTGTTGTGTATTTTGTGTCATGTTTTTCCCTTCGTATTATTGTCCTATTCCTATGCTGTTACCTACACCAAAGATTATCAGTGTGTCGCCTTCTTTAGTGCGTTCTAAGACTAATTCGCGTACACGTTCAATTGCTTTATCAGCGGCGTCATGAATTTCTTTGCGCATTGGTGCAACTGCGTCACCTATGTCTTCTTTGATTATAACTGCGTTTATTGGGATTTTATATTTAACAAGTTTTTCTTCAATTTTGAAAGCATCAACGCCTGGACCACCAATTGCAGAACCAATTCCTTCGGATACTTCACCAACGGTTTCTCCTTCAAGTTTTAAACCTGCGTCAATCATTACAAGCATCGCAATTTTGCCCTTGTTTTCTTCAATAACTGTCTCTATTGCATCTCCAGGTTTGCCAACATTTCCGCCTGGACCTTCAGCTTTCATTACTAAAGCTGTGCGACCTTCAAAAGGAACTTCGGCAACAACACAGTCTTTGTAAACTTTACGTGTTTTATAGCTGTGCATCATTTTTCCAGCAATCAATGGACCAACGCTGTCTCCGATTGGTTGCCCAAACGAGAAAGCTGTTAAAGCTGCAGAGAACGCTTCTGCCTCTTTCATAACCATGGGTAGAACCATTTGTAACTGCATAATTACATAAAGACTCATGGTTTTTTTGCCTTGAATATAATAGTGACGTACCACTTTATAGAGATAGTTTAAAGCCATTGCGGCTTCGAGAGTATTTTCCATGTTATGTAACTGAACATCATCTTCACATTGTGGTGCCATACGTTTCACTTCAGCTAGTAAACGTTGGTCTCGCACTTCAAGAATATGATCAAGCTTTGCAACTATACCGGCAGGATCCATATTTTGTGGACCAATTGTGAAATAATCTAAACATCTATCAACATATGGCGAAATGTCTACTGGCGATTTACCAAGTTCTTTCAAAGTTTCAATAGCGTTTTTACGACCATCATTTTTAATACCTCTAAGTTTATGCACACTATTCTCTACATCTCTTATCATCAAATGTGATTGAATCCTCTGTCCATAGAAAATCATTACGAAAAAGATAGCCATAGTAAACAAACCAAGATACTGTGTCCAACCTTCTCCACCACCAAATTGGCTAGTCTGAATAGACGCATTTGAAACTAATTGTGCGATTGTATCACTTATAGGAAGTAAAGTCACGTTTTATACCACTTCTCAAAAAACTATAGCCACACAGTTATAAATATATGCCAAAAACACTACCATAAAGTTACTTAAACCAAACAAGTTACTAGATAAACAATAACTAACTTCATGTTACCAATAACAACATACAGCTGGCAAAAAAAGTTAAACCCAAATTTGAAATTTCAAGTACACCATTTTTAAAAAAAGAAGAGGTTATTCGAAAGAAGCACGCGCATACCGTGATAATATACCTTTAGTGAATTTGGGTTGTCTAGGTTTCCAGAAAGCTAATCGTGATTCAAGCTCTTCATCACTTAAGTTAACTTTTAGAATTCTGTTGGGAATATCAATTGTTACAGAGTCTCCATTCTGCAAAGCTGCTATAGGACCACCATCAAAAGCTTCAGGTGCAACATGACCTATACTTCCACCACGAGTTGCACCACTAAATCTGCCATCAGTGATTAAAGCAACATCCTCACTTAACCCCATACCAGCAATTGTAGCTGTAGGGATAAGCATCTCCGGCATACCAGGTCCACCCTTTGGACCTTCATAACGAATAACAACAACATCACCAGAACAAATTTGCTTGCCACGAATCGCCACTATAGCTTCTTTTTCAGAATCATAAACTTTAACAGGTCCAGTATGCTTAAGCATTTTTGGCGAAACACCCGCTGTTTTAATCACTGCACCTTTCGGTGCAAGATTACCAATTAAAATAGCAATACCACCCTCAACATGCACAGGATCAGATAAAGAATGTATAACATTTGCATCAATAACAGCTGCACTTGCTATGTTTTCAGCAACTGTCTTCCCTGAAACTGTTAACACTTCCAAATTCAACAACGACTTAAGCTGATTCATAACTGCTGGAACACCACCAGCCACATCAAGATCCTCAAGCGCATAAGCACCACTTGGAATCATACTACAAAGATGCGGAACTTTCCTACCTACATCATCAAACAAAGACAAAGACAACACTAAACCAGCCTCTTTTGCAATCGCCGGCAAATGCAAAACAGTATTAGTTGAACCACCCAACGCCATATCAACAGAAACAGCGTTTTTAAAAGCATCCAAAGTAAGTATATCCGAAGGTTTGATATTACGCTCTACAAGACTAACTATTTTTTTACCTGTTTGACGTGCAAGACGAACCTTATTAGTACTTGTAGCAAGAGATGTACCACAATAAGGCAAAGACATACCTAAAGCCTCACTCATACACGCCATAGTATTAGCAGTAAACATACCACTACAACTACCACAACTAGGACAGGCAACATCTTCAAGCTGAGCAAGCTCTGCTTCACTCATTTTCCCAGCAACAACCTGACCAAGAGCTTCAGGAACACTTGAATAACTAACCTTTTTCCCATTAAAACGCCCTGCAGCCATAGGTCCACCAGTAAACATTATCGCAGGTATATCCAACCGTGCAGCAGCCATAAGCATACCAGGTGTAACTTTATCACAATTACTCACCATTACAAGACCATCAAGCCTATGGGCTTGAATCATAATCTCAACAGAATCAGCAATAATTTCACGACTAGGAAGACTGTAACGCATACCTTCATGTCCCATGGCGATTCCATCGCAAACAGCTATTGTATTAAATTCAAATGGAGTTCCACCAGCAGACAATATACCTTCTTTTACGGCATCTCCAAGCGTACGCAGATGTATATGACCAGGAACTATCGTGTTATAACTGTTAGCTATTCCAATAAAGGGTTTAGTTAAGTCATCATTATCTAAACCTAGTGACTTAAGTAATGCACGATGAGGCGCATGTTCAGTTCCTTTTTTAATTTCGTTACTTCTCAACTTAGTATCCTTCTGTAAATTAACAATCTGCTCATTTAG
>JAIRJY010000021.1 GCA_031260365.1 Nitrososphaerota archaeon
AACGACAATTTTTGATACTCAACCACAATAGCCTCCGTAGAATTGTTGCCTACGTCATTAATTGCTTTGATTAAAAGCTGATCTTGCACAGAAAGTTTATGATAGAGTCCCAATAGTGAGTTTTTTTCGTTTATGTCCAAGTATACTGTATAAAGAATAAGCAAAATAAAGAGTATTATCACTCCAGTTAAAAGTGGTAGTCCATTTTGGCTAACCATTAAAGTTATAGTTGACCATGTTCTCAATGGTTGCCAATAATCGTTAATAGCTTTTGCAACAGGTATTTGCTGGTTTTCAGCATCTTTAGCCATATCTTCATTAGCTACATATGAAATGAGACTTATCATAACATTTTTCTTTTGCAGAGCACCATCCACATCAAATGTTGCAGTTTGATACCAATACAAAACATTTTGCACTAGTTTTGATTCAGCGTATTGGAAAGCAAAAGAGCGACCTGACATCGGAGGATTATCTTGAAGCGAAATATCCCGCAAAGCAAATTGCGTTACTCTTGACGGATTACCTTGACTAAGTGGAAAATTAATGAGACACGTTTCCCATCGATGTTGCATTGTTGAACTGGCACCTATCTGAATAGCCACCCAAATTGAAAACTTTGATGCAGTATCAGGAACATACACATACACTATTGACACATCATTACCCGATATTTGCTCGTAATTAGTGTCTCTATACGCATAATATAGATTATAACCTTCAATATTTGGTAACATGTTATTATGGTTAATTATTTGGAGACCTTGCGGGGTTTGGGTTAGAACCTCAGTGGGTCCACGGGTTAGTGCAAAGGTGGGTGCCTGTATAGATAGCAGTATGATAATGGCTATGGTGATGCTTATTATTTTTGTTGTGTCACTTCTGGTTAGTTTCGTTTTTGGGTATTTAAAGACTTTTCCACATGTATAGCAGTATTGTGCTTCTTGATTTTTTAATGTAGTTGTGCATGCGGGGCAAGGTGCGATGTGTGGTGGTTTTTTGAATATTTTTTCACGTATGACTAGCAGTATAAATGTGCTTATGAACATAAGTGCAGTTGCACCTATGGAGTGAAAGAGTTCAAGGGCTAAGGTTTCTCCGAAGCTGTAGCCTATTGCCAAAATTATTGTGATTCTTGTGATGTTTAGCAGTATCATGACTGGCATGCCGATTGCAAAAATGAATAATTTGTTGCGTAGTTTGCCTGCTGTTATGTAGGCGATGAAAATGGCGAACATTGTAAAGCCGATTAAGCTATAAATTCCAGAGCAGTCCACACTAATGCTAAAAGGTATTAATGTACTATCTGGTCTCAATATAGATATTACGGGACCAACATTGTCCGAACTTAATGTAGCGTGTATTCCAAAAACATTCACAAGCGCATTAGAAACTATAGCACTAAAATTAGCTAATGCTGCACCTATGCCAAAGAGTAATTCGGAAGGTGGAGGAGTTAGAAATATCAAGAAAGCTATTGGAAAAATTAGGTGTTTTAGTGTCTGTACATTGAAGAGAACAAGTACTAGACCTGCAACTAGAAAGGGAAGGGTGACCATGTGAAATTCTAAAGGTACAAAAGAATAACTACCATACCAATATGCTACTACGGCAACGGTGCACAATGCAATTCCAATTATAAAGTTGGCGTATTTTTGAAAAGTGTTTTTGTCGTTTTCAGGGAGTTGTAGAGTTGCTCCGACCATTTTTCGTTTTCGGTAGACCAAAAAGACAAGAACGAAGGGAACAGCTATTATGTGAAAAGTTGATTCGTTAATTAAAATGCCTCTAAAAAGTATACTTAAATCTTGGAAATACAGTGCAATCACAGCTATAACTATAATTGAAACTTTTAGTGTAACCGCTACTAAAGGTCGATTTAGCATTGATAACATAGTGGATACTCCAGTTTCTTGCATAAGCAACACATTATGAACATATTACTTGTTGTCCACAAAAATTTATATGTTTATTATTTAAATAACTCTATATAATGGAACATAAAATGAAAAAAGGTATAGCTGTTCAGTTAAGCGCGATTATTCCCTTTTTAATTGGAATATATCTAATTGTTGAATCAGTTTGTATTAACGAACTTGATGGCAGACTGAGACTTGAAGATTCCATGCCGTTTGGAGCATACTTGTTTTTCAGCATTGTAACTGCTTTGTTTATTCTGTCAAGCGGTTTAATGCTTTTAGGCACAAGACTAAATAGCCAAAAACGAAGAAAAATAAACCAACAAAAAAACAGAACTACGTACCCGTAATTCTGTCATTATCTGGCAGTGTCCTGATTTAGAGTATTCTATTGAAATAGAAAAAATCGTGCCAAGTCCACAGATGATCAGCTAATCCTTCAAACTTTACAGGAGAAAAACCATGCTTAGTATTACAGTTGTAAATTTTTAAGAATGTTGTTGATGCATTGTTTTTGGTGTTGCTGCCGGTTTTTAGCATGTAAATGTGGCAGTATTTGTCAGCATATTTGTAAAAATCCGCATATTTACAAAAAAATGCCCCTTACTACATCTGTTAGAGCCGATGATGCAATTACTGCGTAACGTCACTCAACAAAATCAAATTTACAATTGTAATGCTAAGTATCGTAGGTGATTTATTGTAGTTGATAGTTTCGATTTTAACAGAATATTATCCAACAAGATACCAGATTCCCAAAAATATATTGTCAACATTTTTATCTGTTTATTCAATCGACGGCTGAGCTATGTTTCAAAACCGTCTACTCATTTTCATACGTTCGTCGTGACGTGACAAAGCCCCAAATGTGGCATAAAACTTATTAGTAGTTGTTTTCAACACATAACAAATTAAAGGAGTATTGAAAATGAATTTGAAAAAACTGCTTGTGCCAATAGTTTGCGTAATGATTGCTATGTCTTTAGTTGGTCTATCGAGTACAGCTTCAGCTACTGATGCCGGCTACGTATGGTGTACCTCAGACAGAAGTGGCAGCGTACCTATAATGAAAGCTAACGTGAATGAGGTAATTTACATCCATTGGGATCATCTGGAGCTTGGTAACCCCGTTGATATTATGGTAGTTGGTCCCAACAATGATGATGTGAAGCCATTTATTGAGTGGTCTGCGGCTACTGATGCCCAACGTGGTGCATTGGCTTTCATTCCAGACACACCAGGTGAGTGGTATATCATAGTTAATGATGTACAAACGTATTCAGTGATTGCTGAGTGCACTGTTTTCGTGGTGCCTGAGAGTACAATAGGATCACTGATGGCTTTGAGTGCTGGTTTCGCAGCTTTTGGCGCAGTTGCTATAGTGAAGAAGTATAAATAAAACACCGAAAACTATTTTCATAACATCTCTTTTTTTGTAATTATCCAGTTAGCAGTGCTTTTAAGTTTTGGTGTGCACATTGTTTACATATTAGACTTCTTGCGTATAAACCTAAAATCACTTTGTTTTTGTATTCTAAACGACGTTTTTATCGAAATGCCTTGGTAATTTCATCGTTTACGATAAGAATGACCTGTGGGGGACCAAGCTATACAAGAAATCCATTCTTAAAAAACATACCACATTTTTGTGTAAAAAATCAGAAATTAATTATTTTTTATGACGACTTTTTAAGGAAAGTTGTTTTTTATAGTTGGATTTTCCAGGTTAGAACAGGGGTGTCTTGTGAGTTGTTGATGATTTGGGTAATGAGTCCATGTGTTTCAGCTTCTTTTAGTTTTTGTGTAACGTGTTGCTCTGTTATTGGGAGGGTAGATAATTTTTGGAATTCTATTGTGATGTCTTTTGTAGAGGCGGATTTGCCTGCGTTATTAATTGCTTGTATTAGGAGCTGATCTTGTGAAGGGAGTTTGCGGTAGAGTGTTAATAGTGAGCGTTTTTCATTCATATCTAAATATACAGCATACAGAAAGATAATAATCAGAACAGCTGCTGCACCTGATGAGAGGACAAGACCATTTTGGCTTATGACTAAAGTTATGGCGGACCATGTTTTTAGA